>SLSG01000154.1 GCA_007130545.1 Bacteroidales bacterium
GATGTTGCAGTGACTCATAAAAGTCGACGTTTGATAAAGCTTTATCAACTTTGGCTTTGCCATGCAATTCAGTGGTTCCAAGCATTCTACGGCTTTCACCCGGCCGTTTCATCATGTCATAATATATCTGCCGGGATTTCTTATTAATGAACGCTTGCAATGGCAATGCTTTCCGATGTTCCAACCAGAATGTGATTCGAAATTCGTCCACGTCCTGTGCACGTTCCCAAAGGAAAGCAACCGCCTCTGATGTGGCAATTTCAACGTCTGCAGGGACTGCCGTCATTCCCTGTCCTTCCACGCTTTTCCGTACGCTGTGGAATGCCTTTGACAACATTTTATCAAAGGCCTTCTGATCCAGTGTTTCCAATTCTTTGCCGGTTTCTGGTGAAAACGTGGTAAAGCTGGATGTGTTGCAATCACTCACTTTTAACATTTTTATCCTTCCTTTCGTCTTTCTGTATTTTTATACATTACCAGTCAAGCGCTTGCATTGCATAGTGTCCAAGTGATACATGCATCATTTCGAGATAGTACCCGGTTTCAACAATAAAACTGACTGTAGCTATTGCCATTGCTTCATTGCAGTGGAATCTGAATTGAATATCTGTCAGTAATTGAGAATAACTGTGATTCCATGTGCACCCGGATGCCATGCGTTTGTTGTGTTCTGTCCAATAATCTTTCGTGAAATCGCTGGTGATAATCATTATCAATTTCTCTTCTGTCCGTTCCAATTGCAATGCTTTGGCCTTTTCCTTCATTCTCATTTGATACCATCCTTTCATACATTCTTGTGGGTAAATATGCATCGTGTGCTTCCTTATCGGTTCATGTTTTCCACCCCCCTTAAAGTGTTGCAATCACTCGATTGCAAGTACATTATATCGCATATTCTGATAAAAGACTACCTTAAAAGGAAAAAAAG
Source organism: Bacteroidales bacterium (assembly GCA_007130545.1). Lineage (GTDB taxonomy): Bacteria > Bacteroidota > Bacteroidia > Bacteroidales > UBA7960 > SLSG01. The sequence goes on from SLSG01000154.1 coordinate 929, forward strand.
AACTGATGGGACTAAATACCCGGAAGATATGTTCTGTGGAACGTGTGTTCCTACACAGGCGATAAAGAGAACACACGTTCCCTGCTTGTGAACGGCTGTCTGTGCAGACGATCCAAGGCATAAAAAAATGGAACCATTACAAAAATGTAATGATTCCATGAAACAATTCTGATAGTCCGAATAGTCAAACGAATGCATAACATGTGGTAAAGGGGTACCCGGCGCCCCGGCTCCGCTCCCCGCCCGGTGATTGTCCCCCCTCTAAATTTTTTGCATTTTTTGGACCCCTTCTGTAACGATTGTTAGCTTCTTTCTTTGGTTTGTTTCAACAGTTGGTGGGCAAGGACAGCGACACCCGTGACAAGGACTCCCTGTACGCCGTTGGCCACCGTGGTGCCCAGCATGGACAGTGTTGTGCCAATACCAACTGCCAGCAGGACCCACGGAATGATCCAGTCCCGGACACTGGGCGTATGCTTCAGGAAATAGCCGATGATCCACAGGGCTGGAATAATGATCAGTGCTTCTTCAAGGACAAATTCAATAATCTGTTCAGGCATTGGTATACCTCCTTTTTACCATGTGATAATGGCGGGCAGTCTTCGGACAGTGGAACGGATAAACTTGCCGTTAAGCCGGAAAAGTGCGGAACCACCGGAGTCCGTTGTGATCCCTGCGCTACATCCCAGTTCCCGGAGGTAAACGCCGAAAGTTTTGGCGTTGGCCCGGGGGTGGTACATCAGGAGGACGTCCTGTGTTTCGGGACGGTAACCGAGGCCGACACGGTACGTCTGGTAAGCTACGCTGGATACATAGTGTTCAAAACCGTCTATGCGGTACGGTAAGGCTCCAAAACCGGAAACGGCGAATCGGACAGGCTTTGGCAAAGTGGTCAGGTCGTTGGTGATCACCACGTCTACGGACAGGTCCTGATATACCACAAGGGTGGGAGCCGGGATTCCTTTGCCCTTATAGATACCTTCGTACAGGCCGTTCGGCTGGGTGTTGCGGATGATTCTTCCATCGGAGGCCAGCATACTGGTGGGGAAGGTGGCTCCGTCAGAAGTCTGGTGACCAAGGAAAGCGGCGGTTAGGGCGTTGGGTTCGGTAAACCGGTGACCCAGCCGGTCGGTCTGTTCGGAAATCCGGAGTTTCTCCGGGGGAACGGCGACCCATGTAGCGCCCCGGTGGGTGCCCTGTGTGGAGTTTGGCGGGATCGGTTGTGGCACAGGCTGGTATTGCTGGCCCTGTGCCTTGGCGTAGAACAGTTTTTCACGGGTGGGCATGTCCAGTTCGCCTGTCTGTGGGATGTCCTGCCAGTGCTGGAATGTGCGGAGAGCGGTAGCGGTTTCATTACCAAAAGCGCCATCAGCCCCAAAGCGGGGCAGGGGAATCCCAAGGTTCAGGAGAGCTAACTGTAAACTTTTGACGGCTGACCCCCGGTCGCCGGAACGTAACGTTGGCATACTTCAGCCTCCTTCCCCGGAAAGGCCGATCAGCCTTTTCATTTCCAGTATTTCGCCATCCAGATATTCCATGATTTCGGCGTGACCACGGCGTAACCGTTCCGCTTCATCAACAGCTCTTTCGATGTTCAGCAGGGTGTCAGCAATCAGGGTAGCCTGTTCTTCCAGAGCGGGACTGGATTCTTCTTCCTGTTTTGGTTTCTTGGGAGAGAGTTCCAAAGCTGAAGCGATTCCCCGGACAATGGCGGTGCCCAGTGCATCCAGAAATGCGTTGTCTTTCAACAGTTCGGCATCCCGCTGGTTGGTCAGGAAACCGCACTCGATCAGACAGGCGGGCATGGGGGTTTCCCGGAGTACGAAGAAGTTGGCTTCTCGTCTGCCCCGGATGGTACGGTTATGCAGTTCAAAATGGGCCGCCGGAAAAGGGTGCATCCGGTTACGGAACGCTTTGCTTAATTCGCTGGCCTGTGGATGCACATAGTCTTCGTATCCGTTGGCATCCGGACTGCTGGCGGCATTGCAGTGGATGGAGAAAAACCAGTCGGGACCAAATTCACGGGCATGTTTTACCCGGTCACCTAATGACACAAACACGTCTTTGTTGCGGGACATTTCCACTGTGATGTTCCAGTGAAGCATCAGCTTTGTAAATACGTCTTGGGCAATCTGCAGGTTCAGGTCTTTCTCCCGGAGTCCGTTGGCCATGGCTCCGGGATCATTTCCTCCGTGCCCGGGATCAAGAAAGAGTCGTTTCTGGCTCATTTCTGTGGCCTCCTTTCCGCAATCCGTTTGTCACGGATACAGACTTCTTCTTCACAGACAGGCTCGCTGTTGAACCCTGTGGTAAACAGGGATTCTTCCGGCCAGACTCCTTCGATTTCTTTGCCACAAAAGGCACAGTTGGTGGTCAGGATGACCGGATCGCTGGCAATTCTTTCCATTTGGATTCTCCTTTCTTTCCTGTTCAGGGATTCCCGGCTTTCAGCTGGTTGACACAGTTGACGCACACATAGTGATCGTTGATCTTGGAAGCCTGATCATTGAGCGGGTTGCCGCACAGGAAACATCCGCTCTCGTACTTGGACAGGACAATGACCGGATTTCCTTCCACATCCTTTTCCAGATACACGCCCACAGCGTCCCCCGTTTCTATATTGGCGGCTCTTAGAACGCTTGCGGGGATCAGGACCCGTTTTCGGCCATCCACGTTACGGATGATTCCTTTCATGGGTTTTTCCTCCTTTCTTATCTTTTATTATACTTCCCATTTTTTCCCATGTCAAATAGTTGACAGCCAGAACAAACGTGTGTATAATGAACCGTAAGAGAGATTGGTGACAGGGAGCGTGATACTGGAAGGGGAAAATTCCATGAAAGCGTTGAAAAAGCAGGATAACAGACTTTCTACCCCGGAAAAGAAAATGCTGTCATTAGCAATTAATTCCAGCGGCCAGCGGGTGACGTTGGAAGATTTGGCCAATGCATCCGGAAAATCCGTGGATTTTGTGATAAAAAAACTGCAGGAAGACTCGTTTCGGGAAATTTTTCTGGACGCCATGAAAGGTTCCATCTCAGTGGCCATGCCGGAAGTGGTGAGTGCTTTTATTTCCAAGGCGTGTGAAGGATCGTTTCCTCATGGGAAGCTGTTGATGGAGATTGTGGGACTGTATTCCGAGGAATCCAGTGTTAATGTGAACGCCACCATCAAGGCGCAAGCGGTTCCCAGCATGACCGAAGAGGAAAAAGACCAGTTTTTACGGGCCACACTGGAACAGCACGACAACGAGTTGCGGTTATTGAAGGGAAGTGGTGAGAAATGAATTCACTTTGGGTGATTTTGTTTCTCATTTTTGCGTTTATCGGCAGTTTTGCCGGGTGTTTTGCCGGGTTTTACGTGTTTTGCCGGATAAAAACAGTGGAAATGCCGCAGGTGGACCCTGTGGCCCGGCTGAAAAAAGCCCCACGGGTGGATGTGAACGCTATGATGGCGGTACAGACTCCTGAATTCCGGGCAGAGAAGCAGTATTTTGAAGAAATTCGCAGGAAACGGGAGCAAATGAAACGAAAACCGTGAAAAGAGGTGATACCGTGAGCGAAAACAGGGTATACTCCCATCTGACAGCTGAGCAGGAGGCTTTGCTACGGGAAGAATCACGCAAACGGTGTCTCACAGACCTGCATTATCTGGCCAAACACGTGCTGGGGTACAACCGGCTGACGGAACACTATCACAAGGAGATGGCCCGGGATATTGATACGCCGCAGTACAAGTTCAAACTGTTGTTGCATCCCCGTGGACACTTTAAGTCCACCATCGGAACGGAATCGTACCCGGTCAAGAAAGCATTGGAAGACCCGAATGCCCGGATTCTGATCACCAATGCCAAGCTGGAAAACTCCCGGCGTTTTGTCCGGACAATAGCCCATCATTTCACGGAAAATGCCAAGTTTCGCTGGATTTGGCGGGAATGGTGGTTGGAACAGTACGCTGACGAGTTTATGCGGACGGCCAAGAAAGATAAGCTGGACTGGGTTGTTCGGGATACGCAGGATGAAGTGACCCTGTTACGTCCCGGGACGGTCAGGGAAGCCACGTTTACCACAGGGGCTACCAACGCTTCACTGGTTTCCCAGCATTACTCCGTGATTATTGCGGATGACTTGGTAAACCGGGATTATGTCCGGACACAGGATATGGTGGAACATTCCATTCTGTATTTCAAAGACCTCTTGGACTTGCTGGACCCGGGCGGTGAACTGATGCTGATCGGTACCCGGTGGTCGCACGTTGATCTGTATTCGTGGATTATCAACGAGTTTGGGCACAAGTCTACATTTGTCGTGCCGGAGCGGATCGTGCATGGCAGTCTGGCCAAGGCTATTGACCTGTCCAAGCAGACCCCGGAACAGGAAAAGAAGTGGCTTGTGTCCATCTGCCCCACCACAGTGGAGCATCCTATTTTTCCGGAAGAGTTCAGCGCTCCCGTTCTCCGGGAACTGCTGAACGCTAAAGGACCTTATGAGTATGGTGCCCAGTACGAACTGGACCCCACTCCCAAGGAGTTCCAGAAGTTTCAGGAAGAATGGTTCAAAGAAATGGATACACCCACCGATTCGTGGCTGAAAACGTTGGACATCTGTATTACCGTTGACCCGGCTATTTCCGTTGATTCGGAAGCCTGTAACTCAGCCATTGCCGTGTGCGGGTACGATGACCAGAACAACATGTATTTTCTGGACGGGATCAATGAAAAGCTGGGGGAAGCCGATCTGCCGGAAGTGTTGTTTGAGCTGGTGGAAAAGTGGCAGAAGAAAGGAAAGCTGGTGCTTCCTGTGGGGTTTGAAACCATTGGATTTCAACAGCTGTATATCTACACGCTGGAACGGATGATGATGGAACGGGGTTTCTTCTTCGGGTTTGAGGAAATCAAACGGCGTACCATGTCCAAGGATGAACGGATTCTTCGGCTGGTGCCCCGGATCAAGAACGGTTTCTATGTGCCCAAGAAACTGGAAAAGATGTCCCGGTATCCCAACAACCCGCCCTATGATCTGGTACAGAAACTGAAGTGGGAACTGCTGAAGTTCCCCTACGCCGGAACCAAGGACTTGGCTGATGCATTGGCTGATCAGCTGGATATTGTTAAGGCTCACCGTATCCGCAAGACGGAAAAACACGAGGACCCCTCACACCGAAAGCCTGAAGTAATCCATTCTTCCATACTGGAAGACCGGAGGCGGTTGAAGCATAAACTGAAAACGGGTACCTATAACGATGCGGTACGGTAAAGGGGGGAACCAGTGACATGAATTTACCTTGGACCAAGAAACAAAGGGAAAGTCTGGTAGTGCAGGATCAGCGGGCCAGTAATTCGGAAGCGGAAAACGAAATCCTGACCGTAGCGCAGGAGCGGTGGCGCACGGCCTATACAGAAAAGACACGGTTTGACGGAACACATCTGCATTCCCTGTGGCGTGACTTTGACCGGATGTACCGGGGCGAACAGTGGATGGAGTCTGTTCCGGAAGGAAAGTCCACACCGGTCATTAATCTGGTGCTGGCCATGATACAGGCGGTTCTGCCACGGATCACGGATTCATATCCGGAGTTCATGATCCTGCCACGGCGAACGTCCCGAAGTTCTGATCTGGCCAAACAGCTGACCAGTGTGGTGGATTATCTGTGGTATCACAACAAGATGCAGGAACGGAAGATTGGGGAAGCGACCCTGCACATGCTGAAATATGGCACCAGTATTATCAAGACAACGTGGGATGCTTCCAAATGGGACGGCTTGGGCGAAGTGGCGTTTAACGTGGTGCATCCCATGAACTTTTTTCCCGATCCACGGGCGTACACGATTGAGGACATGGACTACTGCTTTACTTCAGTGCCAAAACCGTTGGAGTATTTTCTCAGGCGGTGGCCGGAGAAGGGCAAACTGGTGATCCCTGATCTGCAGTGGGTGGACACGGAAGCGTTGGAAAAACGGGACCAGCCCTCCAAGGAGAGTGTGGCGGCCCTGAAAGAATACTGGTACCGGAACGAAGCAGGGAACGTATGTGTGATGTATTATGCCGGTGATGTGGTACTGGATGTGTTCGGCGGCGAACTGGACGATCTGATGGATTCGGACGAGCCGGTGTACCGGCATAACCGATGGCCGTTTGCCAAGTTTGTGGACTACGCCGGTGACAAGGAGTTCTGGGGCTTTGGCGAAATTGAATTGTCTGAAATCCTGCAACGGCTGATCAATACCTTTGAAGCGCAAATCATTGACAATACCCGGCTGATGGCGAACGCCCAGTGGGTGGTCAACAAGGTACAGTCAGGGCTGGATGAACAGGATGCGTGGATATTCGACAACACGCCGGGGAAAGCCTTGTTTACCCATAATGACGGGGTGCGGAAAGAACCGGGTGTGCCGATTCCCGCACATATTCCACAGCATCAGGAAAACCTGATCTTTATGCTGGAACAGGTACTGGGGATTCATGACGTGGTACAGGGACGCAGACCTGTGGGTGTCCGGGCGGCTTCAGCCATCATTGCCCTGCAGGAAGCGGCCAATACCCGGGTGAGGCAGAAGTCCAAGCATCTGGGGGATGCCATCCGGGAAATGGTGGAACAGGCCATTGAACTGGTTATGGAGTTTTATGACGAGCCACGGCAGGTACGCCTTGCCGGTGAAATGGTACCCACGACCATGAACATACAGGAAGCGTTGGTAGAGGACGTTATGGGACAGGCAATGGAAGCTGGCGAAGTTCAGTTTGACCAGAACATGGAAGTGCCGCAGGAAGAACGGGACCGGATCGTGGGCGAATATGCATTCCCACAGTTTGATGTGGAAATCAAGGTAGGCCCCAGTCTCCCCTATTCACAGGCTTTGCTCTACGAACAGGCCAAAGAGTTTTATCAGTTAGGGATCATCGACCGGGAAGCTGTGCTGGAAGCGACCAACTTCCCTGATAAGGAAAAAATCCTGAAACGGATGGAAATGAAGGAACAGCAGATGGCGCAGATGGAACAGCAACAGGCCGGAGGGGAACGGACCTTTTAACTTAGGGGAAAGGAGGTGTCTGTATGAGTAAAGCCAGTGTCAGCAAAGGTATTTTTCACAAGGGATTTCAGAAAGGAGCCGGTCAGGGCAAAGCCCCTGCAACGGTAGACATGCAAACCGTCAAGACCAGCAAGTTTTCCCCTCAGACAGAAAAAGGCCGGATGGAGTATTCGGTGAAAAAAGGACTGACAGAAGATAACATGCGCAAGCCCTTTGGCGGGTAGTCTGACGGGACTGATAAATACGGTCAATTTATACCCATTCTTGGCTGACGAGCGGTAAACGGACTCAGCTGACGAGCGTAAAACGGGAGGGATTATCATGAGTGATGATGTAAAAGACAACGTAGTGGACGAAGCAACAGAAACAGATGATCAGGATTTGGATTCCGCTGATGTGGATTATGAAGGACCTGACCTGAACCAAGACAGTGATGACTCACAGGAGGGCGAAAGGGACGGAGAAGAACCTTCCCAGTCCTACCGGTCGCAGGACGAAGTTGACCGGGCCATTGAAAAACGGCTTCAGCGGGAACGGCGCAAGTTGGCTAAAATGTTTGGGGTAACGAAGCTGGATGAACTGTCTCCCTTTGTGGAAGCGGGAAGAGCCGTTTCAACAGCTTCCGGTCTAAAACCACAGGAGGTGGCACAGAAAATGAGCCAGTATCAAAATCCAAACAATCCAAATCCGAACAGTCAGTATCCTCCTTCAGCAAACACAACGCAGTTGGACCAGAAGATTACCAAGATTGAATCCATGTTGGAAGAGGACAAGGTAACACGGGCACGACAATTACAGGAGGCTGAAGCTAAGAAAGAATTCGGCAACCTTTATGACGAGCACAGGGAAGACATTGAGGATAAAGCGGAGGACCTTGGCCTGTCCCTTGTGGATGCCGCCGCTGTGGTACTAAGGCCAAAGCTGAAGGAGCATATTGCGACTCAGCAACAGAAAAAACAATCGCTCCGGAGCAAGCGGAACGTGGAAGGGTCAGACGGCCAACCTGTCAAAAAGGACAGTCCAGCCACGAAGTTGAGCGAGTCTCAGCGGGCGATTGCCGACCGTTACGGGATTTCCCATGAAGCATATTTCAACCAACTGCAACGTAGAGGAAAAATTTAGGAAATGAGGTGAAAAACGATGGCTTTTCAACATGTTAGAAGTCTGATTGCGGGGGCTGTGGAAGTCGCTCCCCCGAAAGATGTAACGGAATATACACTTGCAACTGCTGTTACAGCTGAACCGGGACAGGCCTTTTATTTTGACGATGGTGAACTGAAACTGGCCGCCGCTGGAAGAATGATTGCCGCCGTGATTGCCCTGAACGAAGCCACCGCCGCTGGTAAGGTAAGGGGTGGATGGATCACCCCCGGCCAAATTTATCGGTGTCCAATTACCAACAAGGCTGGAACCGCAGTTCGCCCCACAGCAGATATTCACGCTACGCTCACAGTGGGTGTGGGAGTAACCATCAACGACACGGGTGACGGAGTGGACGGTGAGACAGAGATTGCCAATGCCGTTGGTAAACCACTGACTATCGTTCAGATTGATAAACCCAATAGTGTGGCTTATGTAGTGTTTAGCTCCTGTGCATTGGCATATGATACCACACAGGGAGCAACCTAAAATTAACTAAGTGAATCGGAGGTGAAAAAAGATGGCTATTGCACGAGTAGAAAATTTTGGTGAGTTGCTGGAACCGATCTTGGGCGAGATTTTTTACAACCAGTATGGACAGATTCCTTCCATGATCCCCTCCATCTTCTCCACCAAGACAACTGATAAACCGTATGAAGACGATCTATCCATCGGTGCCATGGGACTGTTCCGTAAGTTCCAAGGTTCCATTGAGTACGACCGTCCGTATGTGCAGTACAAGAAAACCTATGAGTTCCCCGAGTACGCTGACGGTTTCAAGATTGAGCGAAAGTTGTTTGATGATGACATGCACAACATTATCAACCAGCGGCCCGCTGATCTGGCAGAAGCCGCCGCCCGTAGACGGGAAATGGATGCCGCCATGCTTTTCAACTATGCGGATGCAGACACAGCAACCGATGCAGAAGGAAATACCGTTTCTGCACTGGGACCAGATGGTAAACGTTTGTGTGCTTCCGACCATCCTACCAAGTCTCCTGACGGCCCAGCTTCCAGAAGTAATGTGGGAACGCTGACACTGAACCATGCCAACCTGCAAACCACCAAAAACCTGATGCGGCAGTATAGGGATGACCGTGGCAACAAGATGTCCATTGTTCCGGATACCCTGATTGTTGGAATCGGACTGGAAGAAATGGGTTGGGAACTGATTCAGTCGGAGAAGAAAATCAACACGGCTGAAAACAATCCTAACATCCATGAGGGACGGTACCGCCTGATCGTGTGGGATTATCTGGAAGATGACGGCAGATGGTTCATGGCTGACAGCCGGTACATGCAACGGTACTTGAAATGGTACGACCGTGTGCCGTTGGAATTCGCCATGGCTGAAGAGTTTGACGAGTTGGTGGCCAAGTATCGAGCCTACATGCGTTACTCCGCTGGCTGGAGTGACTGGTTCTGGGTACATGGAAACTTCCCAACGTAAGATAACCAATAGGGGAGGGTGCCTTTAGGGTGGTTCGCCCCGAACTGCCCTCCCCCATAAGAAAGGGGTATGACAATGGGTAAAACAAGATTCAAAGCCAGTGATGTGTATGCCAACGGGTTTGGGATTATTGATGAAAATGGTGCCGAAACCAAAGCGTTTGACGATGCTAAGTCTGTGGTACAGGTAATGGCCATAACGGTTCCCAATGCGGCCACAGGTAATGTGGATACCGAACTGGAACAGGATTTGAAGGTGATTGATGCGTATTTGGTGGTAACAGGTACGAATGGGTCCAATGCCAATACTATCCAGCTTCGGAACGGTACAACCAATGCGTTGACAGATGCCATGAGCACCAACGGAAAAAGTGCTAATGATATTGTTCGGGCCGATGAACTGGTTCCGGCACGTCAAGCCTTTGAAGCCGGAGACACGCTCCGGATTGTCCGCACCCGTGCAGGGGGAGAAAACAGTTGTGTCGTGTACGTACACTATATTGCCCAGTAATCCCATTCGCAGTTCTCGAAAGGAGGGATGAAAAATGGCGCAAAGTGTTTTGGTCAAGAATCATTTGGACAGTTTTTCGTTTTTACGAACCAGTGAGGTGAAAACCGTTACCATCGGAGCTTCCGGGACAGTTTCCGGTGCTGTGGATGTGTCCGGCTATAATCACATTGGTTTTGTCATGCCATCTGCGTGGGATACCGCTGATGTTAAATTGTCGGCGTGTGACACGGCAGATGGTACTTTTTTGGCGGTATATGACGAGGATGGAGAGTTCGGTGTAACAGGCGGTACCAACCGGGTTCTTTCTATTCCCCACGTCATAGCCCCTTTAACCTTTGTTAAGGTGGTTGCTTCTGCCACACAGACGAGTGCCCGGACAATAAAGCTACTGCTGAGTCGATAAAAGGGGGTGCTTGTATGTCTACAGAAGAAATTAACATTGTAAGGGTAGCGGAAAGGATCAACCATTTGGAAAAATTACATGAAAGGCAGGAAAAAGATTTGATGGATGCCTGTATTGCCATAAAAGACTTGCGTAACAACATGGACGGGTTTATCCGTGACATTCACCGGGATATTGCCGCTATCCGGATCGAACTGGCGAAACCTATAGGAGTTGGATGGAACACGGCAATTACGTTAAATATTCTGTCTGTCATGGTAACAGCTTTAACGGTTTATCTTTTGACCGGAGGAAGTATTTAAGAGGGGAGGTTAGCTGAAGATGGCTAATATCAGTACGTATTTGGAAGAAGCCTTACTGGCTCATGTCATGAAAAACGATGCATACACCAGTCCAGCCACCGTGTATTGTGGACTGGTCAGTGCAACTGCTTCCGATGCCGATATGGAAGCAGGAACACTCACCAATGAAATCACGGCGTACACAGGCAATCGAAAAGCCATAACGTTTGGAACCATTTCACAGGTGGGTGGCAAGGCTACGGTACGGAACACCAACGCACTGGAGTTCGAGGATATGCCGGAAGTGGAAGTGGCGTATGCCATTATCTGTGATGCGGCAACAGCCAGTAACATTCTTTGGTGGTGTCCACTGGATACCAATAAGAACACCAATGCTGGTGATACGTTCCGGATTCCCATTGACGGATTGGTAATTGATCTGGACTAAGGAAGGGTGATCTGAATGGCAATGGAAACCATGTATCCTGCGAAAAGTGGTTCTCCGGCCACCTTCCTGACTGACGGTATTTCCTCTTCGGCTGACGTGATCCCTGTGGATGACGTGACCAAACTTCCCGACCCGCCTAATCTGGCAATACTGGGCGGGTGGGAAGGAGCCGAAGTGGTGCTGTATACCGGCAAATCCGGAAGTACCCTGACCGGGTGCACCCGTGGGTTCGGTGACACTGATCCACAGGTATGGCTGGAAAA
>SLSG01000042.1 GCA_007130545.1 Bacteroidales bacterium
ACGGTTTCATCCATCCTGTTTCCTGCACACAACGACAATGCCTATTTCAGGAAAAACGGCATCCCTGCCTATGGACTGCTGCCGGTGCTCATGGAAGTGGAACTGATCGAATCCATTCACAATGTCGATGAAAGGATGCCTATTGAAGGCCTTGAACAGGGTATACAGGTATATGAGGCTTTGATCCGGATTTTGATTAACCGATGATTTTCATTATTTTGGGGTAAATTGCATATTTTATGATCGTAGCCCTCGGAGCGCGCCTTCTGGCACGCTTAACCCAGCCCCGCTTTAAACGCTGGGAAAACAATGCGCCTGCATTGCAGGAAAAACAATTCCGGTCCCTTCTTGCCAACGGCCGCCGCACCCATTTTGGACGGGACCATGGATTGGATTCTGTCTCCTCCTACGAGCAGTTCAAAGAAAAGGTTCCGATCAGAGACTATGAGGCCCTGAAGCCCTATGTGGACAGGATCATCGGTGGGGAGGAAGACGTACTCTGGCCGGGACGCCCCCTGTATTTTGGGAAGACCTCCGGCACCACTTCCGGAGCCAAGTACATCCCCATTTCCAGGGAGTCCATGCCCAACCATATCGATTCCGCCAGGCTGGCTCTGCTGATGTATACCCTAAAGACAGGGAATACGAAGTTTCTGGGCGGGAAATACATCTTTATATCCGGCAGTCCCGAACTGGAAGAGACGGGGGGTATCCTGACCGGGCGCCTTTCCGGGATCGTGCACCACCACATTCCGGCCTACCTGAAAAAAAAGCGACTGCCCAGCTTTGAGACCAATAGCATATCCGACTGGGAAGAGAAGCTGGACCAAATTGTCCGGGAAACCTCCCGAAAAAAAATGAGCCTGATCAGCGGCATTCCCCCCTGGGTGGAGATGTATTTTGAACGGCTGCTTGCGCATTCCGGGAAGCAAAACGTTGCCGAACTCTTCCCCCGTTTTGAACTGCTGGTGCATGGCGGGGTGAATTTCCAGCCATACAGCGAAAAGCTCAACCGGCTCATCGGAAAGGAAATTGATGCCATAGAGACCTATCCGGCCTCTGAAGGCTTCATTGCCTTCCAGGATGAATTTCCTTCCAGAGGCCTGTTGCTGATACCGGACTCGGGCATCTTCTATGAATTCATACCGGCCGATGCTTTCCACCAGGAAAATCCCCCGAGGTACAAGCTTGATGAAGTGGAGACCGGAGTGAACTACGTCCTGATTATGAATACCAATGCCGGGTTATGGGGATACAATATTGGCGATACCGTCCGTTTTGAGTCTGTAAACCCTTACCGCCTGGTGGTCACTGGGCGGCTTAGCCAGTATACCTCGGCCTTTGGGGAACACGTGATCGGGGAGGAAGCGGAGTCCTCACTACAGGAGGCCGTCGAGGCCACCGATGCCCGGGTCGCGGAATTCACCCTGGCCCCCCTCGTCGAAAATCCTGACGGCAAGCCATGCCACCAGTGGTTTGTGGAGTTTGAGCGGGAACCTTCAGATCTGCAGCGATTTGCAAGGATTCTGGATGCCGGACTTCAGAAGCGCAATGCCTATTACAAGGACCTGGTGGGCGGCAACATCCTGCAGGCGGCCGTCGTGGTGCCGGTCCCATCCGACACATTTAAAAAGTATATGAAGTCGGTCGGCAAATTGGGAGGACAGAATAAAGTACCCCATCTGTCGAACGACCGGGACATTGCCAACTGGATCGAGGAAAACGTACTCTAAATAATCTCGCTTTCAGGCAGTCCGAATTCCTCTACCATTTTGATGTCCATGGACTCCAATGCATCCAGGATGGGGTTGTAGATATCCGGAATGACCGGGATATACACCCCCTTGACCTTGATCTGCCCCTTGAGGATCATTTCCACGCCAACTGCTGCAGGCAGGGCAACGGTGCGGGCCACGGCCGTATCGGTGGCCAGGGTTCCGAAGTCCAGCATGGACGATTTGATCACTTCCTTTTTTCCGTCGGGATAGGCAGCCAGAAAAACGTGCTGCATCGCCACCATGTCTCGTTCCTCCTGTCCCAGTTCCATTTTTGCAATCATCAGGTCTGAAACGATCTCAAATGGGGTGTCGTTGCGGCGAACCATGCGCTCGTCGCTGAAAACCCCCAGCCATTCCATGGCCTCGAGTGCATATGCGTCAACGGACAAACCCAGGTAACTGGCTGCCTTTTCACGTATGTTCTCCGCGCCTTCCTCGCCGATCAGCATGGCCACCATGGCGGCATAGGTCTTGCCGGTAAAGTCATAATTGTCGCTGGTAAGCAGCTTCATGGCCTTCATGGCATCCAGCGTCTCGCACCAGCCCGGGTGACGGAACGTGCCGCGCATCATTGTTTTGGTTTCGGGAATGCCGTAAAGCTCAATATATGGCATGCTGTCGCGGTTGGGATAGATCTCCAGTTTGCCCACGCCGGGAAAGTCCACCGCCAGCGGGTTCTTGAAGAGGTCTTCGGTCGGGATGTAGACTTCCTTTCCGTGACGCAGGTACCTGCCGTCATTGTTGCCGGCCATTACCACCCCTTTCGGGCTCCATGAAAACTTATATTTGAAAGGATTGTTGGCGGCTTCGGGTGCCGGAAGGGCCCCGCAAATGCTGTAAAACTCCTCTATCTTGCCGCCCTTGCCGTGCACATGGTCTATGATGCGCATGGCACCCATATGGTCGATCCCGGGATCCAGTCCGAGTTCATTCAGGATGATGATCCCGGCGTCCCTGGCTTCCTGGTCCAGGGCCTTCATCTCCGGTTTGACATAGGAGGTTGTGACCATGTTCTTTTTGTGCCGGATGCAATGCCTGGCCACCATGATATGGTGTGCCCACGGCAAAAGACTGACACAAAGATCATGGGATGCGACCATTTGATCAAGCCCGGCTGAATCGTCCACGGTCCACGCCACGGCAGTCCCGTTGGGATGTCCCTGTATCATGGCATCGGCCTTGGATTTGGTCCGCGTGGCCACCGTTACATGGTAATTTTTGTCAAGCAGGTAAGTGACAATGGGTTTTACCACCATTCCTGCACCTAGAATCAATACTTTGTTCATTGGTTGTTGGTTGTTGGTTATTGGCTATTGGCTATTGGCTATTGGTTATTGGCTGTTGGCTGTTGGTTGTTGGTTGTTGGTTGTTGGTTGTTGGGTGTTGGTTGTTGGGTGTTGGTTGTTGGCTAAGGGCTAATGTCCAAAGTCCAAAGTCCAAAGTCCAAAGTCCAAAGTCCAAAGTCCAATGTCCAAT
>SLSG01000061.1 GCA_007130545.1 Bacteroidales bacterium
CAATTTTCATACCAAAATCCTTCTTCAGCCGGGAGGCTGCCCATGTGGAGGGATTTGCCAAGGAGTGCGCCGTGGTGACCCACTACCGCCTGAAGAATGCCGAAGACGGCAGTGGAATCGTGGTGGATGAGGATGCCAAGCTGGAAGAGGAGCTCATCATCCGGCCCACGTCTGAAACCATCATATGGGACACTTACCGGGGCTGGGTGCAGTCTTACCGCGACCTCCCCATCCTGGTGAACCAGTGGGCCAATGTGGTCAGGTGGGAGATGCGTACCCGCATGTTCCTGCGTACGGCCGAATTTCTCTGGCAGGAGGGACATACCGCCCATGCCACCGAACAGGAGGCCCTGGATGAAACCCGTCTGATTCTGGACCTTTATGCTGATTTTGCCGAAAACTTTATGGCCATGCCCGTGCTCAAGGGTACCAAATCGGTCAACGAGCGCTTTGCCGGGGCACTGGAAACTTTCTGCATCGAGGCACTGATGCAGGATGGCAAGGCCCTGCAAGCCGGTACATCCCATTTTCTGGGACAGAACTTTGCCAAAGCCTTTGATGTGAAGTTCTCCAGCCAGGAAGGCAAACTTGAGTATGTCTGGGCTACCTCCTGGGGGGTTTCCACACGCCTGGTCGGAGCCCTGATCATGGCCCATTCGGATGATCACGGACTCGTCCTTCCCCCAAAGCTGGCACCCATACAGGTGGTCATTATTCCCATCTACAAAAATAAAGAACAGTACGATCTCGTTTGCTCTAAGGCAAAGACAATTGAGGAGGGCTTAAAGAACAAGGGCATTGCCGTGAAACTGGATGACCGGGACACCTACAAACCCGGCTGGAAGTTCAACGAATACGAGTTCAAGGGGGTGCCGGTCAGGATTGTAATCGGACCGAGGGATGTGGAGAACGGTACCGTGGAGATCGCCCGCAGGGATACCCTCGAAAAGGAGGTTTACCAGATGGCCGACCTGGAGAACAAGGTGGAGCACCTGCTGCACGCGATACAGGACAATATGTACCAGAAGGCATTGTCGTTCAGGGAGGACAATACTTACAAGGCGGACTCCTGGAAAGAGTTCAGGGACATCATAGACAACAAGGGTGGTTTTGTGCTGGCACATTGGGACGGCACGGCGGAGACCGAACAAAAGATCAAGGAGGAGACCAAGGCCACCATCCGGTGCATCCCCCTTGGATCGGCCCGCGAGCCTGGCAAGTGTATATATTCCGGAAAGCCGTCAGAGCAAAGGGTGGTGTTTGCACAGGCTTATTAAATTCGCGCCGGTCGGTTGAATGCATGCCGGCCTTGAGGCAATTTGGGAAAGAAGCAATGAAAAAAATATTATTCTTCCTGTTGGTTGTGGCCGTCTTTCCCTTGACAGGGAAGGGCCAGGCGGTTCCATACCAGGGCGGGGATGACAATCCGGTCCGGGACAGCATTCTCGATCGCCCTTACGTGGTCATGGATCCTGCAGTCAAATGGCTGCTACAGGCCCATCGCGAGCTCACCGAAAGGCAGCGTGGCATCCCGGGCTTCAGGGTGCAGATCTTCATGGATGCAGGCAACCAGGCCAGATTGAACACCCAGCGAAGCAGGGCGGAGTTCGAAAGAAAGCATCCGGGAATACAGGCCTACATCGTTTATGAGGAACCCAACTTTAAACTGAGGGTGGGGGATTTTCGCACCCGCTTGGATGCCAGGCGCTACCTGGAGACCATCAAAGAGGACTACCCGGCAGCATACATTGTGGTCTCCCAGATCAATTTCCCTGACTTGTAACTCACTGATCCGGTTTAGTTGCGGTTTAAGCAGTTCAGGTCCTCAAATGCCTGCTTCAGACGGGCGATCATGCTCTCCTCCCCCTTGCGCAACCAGGCCCTGGGATCATAGAACTTTTTGTTGGGAATATTTTTCCCATCCGGATTGCCAATCTGGCCCTGCAGGTAACCCTCATTTTTTTTGTAGTAGTTTTTGACCCCCTCCCAGAACGACCACTGGGTGTCGGTGTCGATGTTCATTTTGATCGCCCCGTAGGAGATGGCTTCCCGGATCTCTTCCTGCGAGGAACCACTGCCCCCGTGAAAGACAAAACTGACTGGATTTTCAGCTGTGCCGAAGCGTTCCCGGATATGGGACTGGGAATTCTTCAGAATGACCGGCTGGAGTTTTACGTTCCCTGGTTTGTATACCCCGTGAACGTTGCCAAAGGCTGCCGCGATGGTAAACTGGTCGGATACCTCCATCAGGGCCCCGAACATCTGTGCCACCTCTTCCGGCTGGGTGTACATGCGGGCGCTGTCGATGTCGGTGTTGTCCACCCCATCCTCCTCGCCTCCGGTGACTCCCAGCTCCACTTCCAGGCCCATGCCGATTTTGGCCATGCGCTGCAGGTAACGTCTGCTGATCTCAATATTCTCCTCCAGGCTTTCCTCTGAAAGGTCCAGCATATGGGAACTAAAAAGCGGCTTGCCGAAGGCCTTGAAGTTCTCCTCGCTCGCCTGTAAAAGTCCGTCAATCCATGGCAACAGCTTCTTTGCTGCATGGTCGGTATGGATGACCACCCGCACCCCGTATTCCCTGGCCATCAGGTCCACGTGGCGTGCACCGGAGATGGATCCGGCAATTGCTGCCCTTTGGTTTTCGTTCGACAGTCCCTTCCCGGCCATGAACACCCCGCCTCCGTTGGAGAACTGGATAATGACAGGGGAGTTTACATCCCGGGCTGCTTCCAGCACGGCATTGATGGAATTCGTGCCCACTACGTTGACCGCCGGAAATGCGAATTGGTTTTCCCGGGCAATGCGGTATAATTCCTGAAGGTCTTTACCGGTGACAATACCCGGCTCAATGTGATCATAAAACTTTGCTGACATAGAGGTATATTTTAGGATGAAACGTCGGATTTGAGCTACCCAAATGTACGAAATTTATTAAAATCCGTTCAGCTCCATGGTGACCGTGGGGATGAGCAATAGAAATCCGACAATGATTAAAATGGTGATCAGCGGCCAGACCCATTTCACCCATTTGTGGTAAGGGATGCGGGCGACCCCGAGCACGGCGATCAGCACGCCGGATGTGGGGGTGATCATGTTGGTGAAACCATCCCCGAACTGAAAGGCCACCACCGTGGCCTGCCGGGAAATGCCGATCAGGTCGCTGAACGGGGCCATGATGGGCATCGTGATGGCGGCTTTGGCCGAGCCGCTGGGGATGACCACGTTCACAATGGTTTGTA
>SLSG01000066.1 GCA_007130545.1 Bacteroidales bacterium
GATCTCTGTTTTCTGTTGCCGTGAATGAATATTCAGCCTGGTTGGAAATCTCATTGCCGTTTTCCGTCCAGTTGACAAAGGAGTAGCCGTTGTTGGGTGAGGCTGAAATACTAACTGTTTGTCCATGGGTATAGCTTCCCTGTCCGCTTACTGTACCCCCTGAGGAAGGGGAGGCATTGAGGTTTATGTTATAGGTGTCTGGAATCATCACCACAGGGATCACCATATCCCCTTCCACCACCAGGCCGTTGTATATATAAGTTTCATAACCGGGGGCCGCCACGCTGAAATCATAGGTACCCTCTTCAATGCCATGCAGGGTGTAAACTCCGGGCGGGCGTGTTGCTCCATTGAATGTAATAGAGGCATTGTTTATGGCTGTACCGCTTTCGTTCTCAATTTGGAAGATAAGGATATGGCCGGTTTCATCAGGGTTATACTGAAACGGCCCCAAATCAGGGGCTTCGCCAAAGAAAGGTATTCCAACATATTCACCAAGATCAATACCTGCATTAATTAAATCAGAGCCAGGAGCTAGTTTCCAATAATCACCCAAATCAGGCAACTCCCCGCTTGGTTGTCTTGGGGCAGACATTAAATCTAAGTTCTCCTGCGAAGGATTATAAAACAAATGAAGATCAGGGTCATAAGTTTCAACACCGTCAAACTGCGGTACAGCAAGAAACTGACTTTCATTAATATGAGCGGGTGAACTCATTGAACCTGACGTTGGCGCACCTGGGACAAAAGGTTGATCCCACGAATTATAGTAATGTGTTGCTGAATGATAAGAAGTAAAATCATTTGACCAACCCGAAGCAAAACCTATATTGTTTATATATACATTTTTAGCTACATCTCTTTCATAGGGAAAATTATCAAAATTCCCGCTTTGAAAGTAATTTGTTCCTGCGTTAAATGCTGATAAGTTGTGATATACCCTTAAATTTGGCCTTCGACTTGTGTTTTCATGAAAACCGTGTCCGATAGAGTTAAATACGGCGATACTATTTTTCACCAAAGTAAGAATGCTATCAATGGGGGAATTTAACAGACCAAGTTTAAAACCATGCCCATCACCGCCATAAAAGTCACTGTAGTGAGGAGAATAAGTCCAGTATAATTGCCAATCCTCGTGATAATAATCGTCACTTGTATTGTTTGTAGGTCTTATATTTAAAACCTGTTGAAGAGCTACCCAGGGCGTTCTGCCTTGCCTTACAGTATCACCTTCATTATATGTAACTCCTGCTTCCCATTGAGGGTACACCCTTCTCATTCCATTATTAAATGACCAAAATTGGTCTATTACGGCATAGGTATATGACGGTGAGCTTAACCCCTGATCGGCACAAAGCCATGCTCTACATTGGTAAAAATATATAGAATCTCCCATTGTTCCCCCTCTTTGTATTCTATTTGAAATGACAGTTGTTCCAGTGCTTACATTTGTAAAATTCCATCTGTTGTTGCCTGTATTTAATGTGGCTTGCATCTCAACTCCATCATCTTCAAATGTAAATGAATGCACAATTCGCCACGAACCACTCGTAGAAGATGAAGGAATCCAAAACCACTGTGTCTGTTCGCCAACGTTATGGCTAACATCAGGATTACTTATATTTGTAATAGCCCCACTGGGTATATACTCGACTCTTACACTGGCAAAACCATTGCCAGGAAAAAATCCTGTTCCTGCATTACCAGGCCCATCATATCTTGGCTCGGCACACCAAATGGCATCACAATAGTAATAAGATACATTCTTACAATCACGTAACATAAAGCCACGCCCTGCTATACTGTCAGCCGTACATTGAATGAATGTAAGATATTCAGAATTACTAAAACTCCAACCACGGGCTATCATTTGAGGACTAGGGGAGCTTGTGTATACTTTCAAAACCCTTCTAACTGTTAGTCTTATAAATTTAAGATAGGTTAAATTTAGCCCCCTAACACCAAACATATCAGCTGAAGGACTATCCGTCCTGTCATAATTCCAAAAATCAAATACAGGTTCTTCATCGGGATAAGCGACAAATATGATTTCATTTCCTGCTGTGCCGCTTGCAGTTATTGTCTGTTGGTCATCATAATCATAAGTACCACCTCTGGCGAACAGAACATCACCTGCTGAAAGTCGCCCTGATGCAATTCCTATACTAAACCAAGGCTGACTAATAGAGCCGTCATTTGTTGAAAGGTTATCATTACCTTCTGGATGAATATAATACACATTTCCTGATAAATCACTAAAACTCCATGTGCCATCAAGAGTTGCCTCTCTTTTCTGCTCACCATCTACAAACCTAAATGAAGTAAATTCTTCAGGGATAACAAAGTTACCATCTTCAAAATATACTGTATGAGTAATGGGGGCAATAGGCCCAGTAACAGGTGTGTATGAAACGCTTATCTTCGGCTTAGTTTGCGCTATTACCAAAAAAGGGAATAAGAATATTAATAAGATTAGTTTTTTCATATTTTAAAGTTTATACATCAGTAAATGCCCAAGTACCATTATATTTATCAAAGATCATTGTTATATATACCTATTCTATATTGTTTCTGCGCAGAGCCGAGAACCGGTGTCAGACCCCGAAACCGAAAAATCAGAACCTGCAATATAACTAGTATTACCCGCAGTAACCGTACTATTCACACGGCCACCTACGGTAACTGAACGCAAGTAATCTCTATCGGCAGCATCTGTTAACTGACTAGTCATTCGGCTACAGTAATATGTTTCTGCATCCGCGCCCCCTTCTATTGGTAATAATCCTTTTCCCAGAGCCATTACATAAGATGTTGTATTCACAGCTAACAGGTCAATATCCATATCGGTATAATTTGCCAAAATTGTAGCTGAATCCTCACTAAACAGACGTGGGTCAGGGGTGAGATATGCGGTTTTTTTGACTCCAATGCGGCCATCGAAAGCACATCCACCCAGGAACTTAAATATATGCCCAAAAATGTTTTCTACAAACAAAAATCTGTTGGCAATAGTTTCATTAGATTCACTTATACGTCCTACCAAATCGCTATCAGCACCACCAAAGTCAGCTTGCACGCTTCCATTAACTGTACTAAGTATGTTGCTACGGCCTGTTAATCTCAAATCGTTAAAAGTACCATGCGTATAGCCGGGCAGTACGGTTTGGCTATCGAGATTACCATAATATACGTAGAAAAGCAAATTAATAAGGTGATTTGTCCAGTAATCGTATATGTGCCA
>SLSG01000091.1 GCA_007130545.1 Bacteroidales bacterium
AGGTGCTGGTGGACGAGGACCACGTTCGCGGGATTCTCCAGGAAGCGGCCCAAGGCCGATATGCGGCTGTTGCCGTGGGCCGGGCGGGCAGCGGCCGAGGCATGATGTCCGAACAACAGTTCGGTTCGGTCACCCTGCGACTGGCTCGGGAATTGAGCGGAGCGAGTTTGTGGGTCTGCGGCTACCCCTGCAAGCTCTAGGGACGTGCGGGTGGCTTCGGGATCCTCGGTTCTACGCCGTTCTGGCTCTTGGCCCCACGGCCTGGCTGCTGCCCGAGCCCGCGCTGCGGATCGCGCTGTGGCGATTGGCCTTGTTGGCCCTGGCCGAGGAAGCGCTTTTCCGTGGCGTTCTGCAGCAATGGCTGCTGCGCCGGGTCGGATTCGCCCGCCGTTTTGGTCCGTTGACCCTGGCCAACCTGACCGCCTCGAGCTGCTTCGCGCTGGCCCATCTTCTCGTCCAGCCTCCGTTATGGGCCGCCGCGGTTTTTTTCCCTTCCCTGATCTTCGGGTGGCTCTGGGACCGGCATGGACGGCTCTTGCCCTGCGCCCTGGTTCATTTCAGCTACAATCTTTGCTTCTTTTACCGGTTCTAACAGTCCGCACGCAGCAGAATCGACACTCCGCCAAAGCCCCATGCATCGACGCCGGTTCTTGACCCTGGTTTCCGGGATGACCGCCCTGGCGGGACTGTTCCCCTTCCATCTGCAAGCCCAGGTCCTTTTCCCCGCCCCCCTTCGGAAAACATTCCGGGTGGTCAGCACGTATCCCCACGACCCCACGGCCTTCACCCAGGGACTGCTCTTCCACGAGGGCCGCCTCTATGAGAGCACCGGCGGCTGGGGCACGTCCTCGGTTCGCGAAGTGGAACTGAAGACCGGACGGATCATCAGGCAGCACGACATGGCTCCCCAATATTTCGGCGAGGGCCTGGCCATCTGGGAAAAGCGACTGATCCAGGTCACCTGGAAATCCGGTACCGGATTTGTCTATGATCTGGCCACATTCGACCAGCTGGAGACCTTTTCCTATTCCGGCGAAGGCTGGGGGCTGACCCAGGACCAACAAGGCCTGATCCTCAGCGACGGCACCAACGTGCTGCGCCGCCTGAATCCATACTCTTTCCAGGAAACCGGGCGGATCGCGGTCCATCTCCAGGGCCGGCCCCTGCGCGGCTTGAACGAGTTGGAGTACATCGACGGAATGATCTGGGCCAATATCTTTCCCACGGACGAAGTGGTCCTCATCGATCCAGCAAGCGGCAATGTGCTCGCCCGGATGGACCTGACCGGGATTCTCGGTCCCAGACGCCGAGCCTCCCCCGATGCCGTGGCCAACGGCATTGCCTTTGACCCCGAAACGCGGCGTATCTTCGTGACCGGCAAGCTTTGGCCCGTGGTGTTTGAAATCCAGGCAGTTCCCGGATAACTCCACCTAAACGCCTTGCGAGCTTCACCACGCCCACACCTGCCTTCAGAGAGATATTGAACATGAGTCAAATCGTCGGCGTGATATCGGACACCCACGGCCTGCTGCGCCCCAGCGCCTTGGACGCGCTCAGAAACTGCGATCTGATCCTCCATGCCGGTGACATTTGCGGCCAGGATATCATCGACACCCTCCAAGCCGTCCAACACACCGTTTTCGTCCAGGGCAACATGGACCGCCTTCCCCATGGAGGCCCCATCCGCAGGACGGCGTCCGTGACGTTCGGCGGAAAGCATTTTTTCGTGCTTCACGATCTGTACGAACTCGACCTGGACCCCAAGGCAGCGGGGGTGGACGTTGTCATCCACGGCCATTCCCACTGCCCGGAGATTGCCTACAAGGATGATGTGCTGTTTCTCAATCCAGGCAGCATCGGCCCGAAACGGTTTTCCTTGCCGATCTCCATGGCCCTGATTCGCATCGAGGGCGAGGCCATGCATCCGGAAATCATCACACTGCCGGAGTAAATTGATCCATGGCCCGGAGTTTTGAGCCGTTGCGCGACGATTCATCTTTTAACGCAGATTCCATGTAAGGAGAATTTCGCATGCCGATCATTATGGGGACCGCGGGGCACATCGATCACGGCAAGACCAGCCTGGTCAAGGCCCTGACCGGGATCGACTGCGACCGGCTTCAGGAGGAGAAAAAGCGGGGCATCACCATCGAGTTGGGGTTTGCCTTTCTGGACCTGCCCGGTGGAATCCGGCTGGGCGTGGTGGACATGCCCGGCCACGAACGGTTCGTGAAAAACATGGTGGCCGGCGCAGCGGGGATCGATTTCGTGCTCCTGGTGATCGCCGCGGACGAAGGCGTCATGCCCCAGACCCGGGAGCACTTGGAAATTTGCACCCTGCTGGGCATCCGTCGGGGCTTGGTGGCCCTGACTAAAGTGGATATGGTGGACGAGGAGTGGCTGGAGCTGGTCCAGGAGGACGTCCGCGCCTTTCTGAAGCGGACGTTTCTCGAGGATGCTCCGGTGATGCCGGTTTCCGCGCACAAGGGGGTCGGCCTGGAGGAACTCAGGCGGGAGATTGCCGCCTTGGCCGGGGAGTTTCACCGGGACCCACGCTCGGACGTCTTCCGCTTGCCCGTCGACCGGATCTTCACCATGCGCGGCCACGGCACCGTGGCCACGGGCACGCTGATCTCCGGCACCCTGAAGGTGGGCGACGATCTGGAAGTCGCGCCCAAGGGCTTGAAAAGCAAGGTCCGGGGACTGCAAGTGCACAGCGACTCCCAGGAGCAGGCGGAAGTGGGGCAGCGCACGGCCGTGAACCTCCACGGACTGGAGGTGGAGGAACTGGAGCGGGGCATGGTCCTGACCCATCCAGGAACCTTGTTCCCCAGCCTCACCTGGGACCTGGAGCTGACCTGCCTGGCCTCCACGCCCAAAGCCCTGAAGCACCGCACCCAGATCCATTTCCACCACGGCACCAGGGAGATCCTGGCCCGGATCTATTTTCTGGACCGGGACAAACTGGAACCGGGCGATACGGCCATGACCCAGGTCCGCTTCGAGGAACCCATGGTCGGGATGTACGGAGACCGTTGCGTTCTGCGCTCCTTTTCCCCCCTGCGCACCGTGGCCGGCGGAAAGCTGGTCAACCCCCTGGGCCGCAAGGTCAAGCGCTTCTCTCCCACCGTGGGTCTTCTGGCCGCACTCGGCGACGCCGGTGGCGATCAGCGGATCCTGCTCCAGCTGGATCTGGCCGGC
>SLSG01000062.1 GCA_007130545.1 Bacteroidales bacterium
AAAAGGGTTTTGTATTCAAGAATGGCCAGGCTGGCGGCCAGGTTGATGGCAGTGGTCGTTTTCCCTACGCCGCCTTTCTGATTGGCAATGGCAATAACTTTACTCATAAAAACTATTCAAGGTGTTTTTTGTTTCTTGGTCTGTCTTCAAATGTGGGCGAGCCCTGATACGGTATGTATCATGCGCAGCATCCCGGGCAAACAGCAAATTTACGACTTCTGGAGGCGATTGCCCACCTTTTTATTAAAAAATACCGACTCCCGCTGGCAAGTACCTGCCGGCCACCAGTCTGGCTGTCTGGTAGATCTCTTCCGCACCATCCTCCGTCCAGTCGATCTCTGATCCCAGCAGGCTGTGTGGAATGAAATACACCAGCAGCAAAACGACCGATGCGACCAGCACCCAGGTGCGGTGATAGGGCTTCCTCCAGGTTATGATCAGTGCAACCAGCCAGAATAGGAATGCCACGGCCGTTTTGTTGTCCGTCAGGTCTGTCCCGAATGGCCATCCGGTCCAGTAATCCCCGAAAGCGTATTTCTGCACGATGGGCCCCAGGATGAGTCCGCCAATAACCAATGTCACAAAGGTCCACAAGGTCAGTCCGAAGGTCCGCTCCTTGAATATCGAGGCCAGTCCGGCCCTGGTACTTAGCAGCATGGCCACAAACATAAACAGGATATGGGGGATTATGGCCCAGGCCGGCACGCTGTCGCGGAACCGGATGATGATGGGATCTTCACTCAGCGCAACGGCCTCCAGTCCCTTTTGCAGGAAAATCTGGTATTTTACCTTGCCGGCGGCAGGCTGCTGCGGGATATAGGCCACCAGCTTGTCGTCCTCACGCTCCATCTGGCGCTCCTCCCACTGATCAAAGCTGGGAAAACGTTTGAACCGGTAAAACCCTTTAATGTCTTTGTCCTCAACGGTCACCCGGATAGGGGCATCAAAAGGCATGGGGAAGGAACGCAACAGCCGGAAGGAAACCTCGGTGCCACCAATCTCCACCTTGCCCCTGAAGGGGTGGGTGGGACCCGTCCGGCGCTGATAAATCGCACTTCCCACGGTTAGCACGATGGCCAGGATCCAGAGCAATACAGTTTTCATTTCAGATAATTGGTTAGTAACTAAATTGTGTTATTATGGCGTCATACACGGCCTGATGGATGTTGGTACGGATATCCCTTTGCGTGATTTTGGCGTTGGATTGGTCTGGATAGGTCCGGTTAGACAGGAAAACGTACACCAGGCCGACTTCCGGGTCCACCCAGGTATAAGTACCCGTAAACCCGGAATGTCCGTAGCTCGACGCGGAGGCGCTTTTGCATGCGGGTCCGGGTCCGTTGCGTTTCAGCTGGGGCTTGTCAAACCCCAGACCCCTGCGGTTTTTGCTGCTTCCGTATTGCACGCGGGTGAACTCCCTGACGGTGAGTTCATGGAAATACTGCCTGCCGGCATATTCCCCCTTTTGCAGAAACATTTGCATCAGGATGCCCAGATCAAGCGCATTAGAGAAAAGTCCGGCATGCCCTGCCACCCCCCCCAGCATGGCTGCGCCGGGGTCGTTCACATATCCGTGGAGCACCTGGTTCCTGAAAATTTTGTCGTTCTCGGAAGGGACAATCCTTTCAGCGGGAAAGCGTTCCAGGGGTTTGAAACCCATGGTGCGCAAGCCCAGCGGACCATAGTAAGCCAGTTCTGCATACCGGTCAAGCGATAGCCCGCTAACCTGCTCAACGACCTCTGCCAGCAGAATAAAACCCAGGTCACTGTAAAGGTAGTCATTCTGGTTCCGCAAGGGGGAGTGCAGGATGCGGGAGAATATTGTATCCCTGTAGTCCCTGTGAATATACATATTTCGGGCCACCTCCACGGGGAAATCCCCGGATACCAGCCGGCTGTAAACGCCAGGCCCCTCCCTGCCATTGGCTGGCAAGGTTTCCCTGAAAAAGGGTATCCATGCTGCCAACCTTGCCTGGTGGGCCATGACCTCCCGCAAAACCAGCTTTTCCTTGTTGCTCCCCTTCAACCACGGCAGGTAGTCTCCCAGTGTGCCGTCCATGTCTATCATCCCCCTCTCCGAGAGCTGCATAATTGCAGCCGTGGTGGCTGCGATTTTTGTAACAGAGGCCAGGTCGTAGATGTCTGATGTGCGGACCGGCCGCCTCTTGTCATAGGTGTGGTGGCCGAATGCCTTGTTGTAGATCACCATGCCGTCCTTTATCAGCAACACCTGGCAGCCCGGATATGCCCCTGCAGCCAGTCCGTCGTGCACAATGCTGTCCACTTTTTGCAGCATCCGGCTGTCCATGCCCACATCTTCCGGATCCCCAAAGCCGATCCGGAACTTTTCGGGCGTATCCAGCCCCGTCCCGGCAGGAAAGTATGGGGAGACACTTACCGGAAGCATGCCCCTGGCCTGTATGCCCCCGAATATAACCTGCGCGGCTGCCTCCTCAAAATGGCGTCCTTCCTGGTAGACGACCAGAATGGCGTCCGTATCTTCTATGGCGTCTTTAAATAGCTCCAGGCTGTAGGGGTTGGCAAAAAGGGCCAGCACCACCCTTTTGTTTTTGGCTATGGTGCGGACCAGGCTGACCGTGCGGGCATCAATGCCGTATTGCCTCGTCTGGAACATGCTGTTGTTGTGGACGGAGATGATGACCAGCTCATAGGGGTCCAGGTTTCTAATCATCCTGCTTGCCTGTTCCTGACCGTGCTCCTTGGGGATCGTAAAGGCCGGGGCATCCGTGTAATTTCCCAGCATGGACTGGAAGGCACCGCCTGGTCCGGCACCAATGGCCAGTGAGGCCACGGAATTGGAATAAGGCGGCTTAACGGGCAGCAGTTCATGGTGGTTCTTAACCAGGGTGACGGCAGCTTCGGCGAGATGCTTGTTCAGCAAGTGCGCACGTGGAGGGTTCAGGTCCTCAATGAGCTTTTCCAGGTCCACCATTCCCCCTTTTTTCAATCCAGCTTTCTCCTTGTAATACAAGATTTTCCGACACCTCATGTTGACAATCTCTTCAGGGATGATTCCCTGTTCCACGGCCCTGCGGATGCTTGCAATGGCGGCAGGTACATTTTCAGGTAGCAGCAGGATGTCGTTGCCGGCCATCAGGGCACGCAGTTCCAGTTCTCCTGGCCGGAAATAGTCGCTGACTCCGCGCATGTCCAGCGCGTCAGTGACCACCAGCCCGCC
>SLSG01000197.1 GCA_007130545.1 Bacteroidales bacterium
GACCCGCTGAAGTTCAGCATGCTTGAAGAGGACAGCGATGCCGACAAAAATGCATTGAAAGACCTGCCCGACCTGCCGTTCGAGTAAAAACAGCTGTATGGCACCTGGCAGATCCTACACCTTTACCCACCTGCTGTCCATCTTTGGAGGCGAGGCCTTTGGCCATCCCCCGCAAAACCGGACAGTCCGATTCCTGCTAACAGACAGCCGGCAGCTGGCCGCACCGGATCAGACCCTGTTTTTTGCACTGAAGACGGCCAAAAATGACGGACACCGTTACATCCCGGAATTGCTGGGGAAAGGGGTATGCCTGTTTGTGGTGGAGCAGGTGGATCCCGCCTGGACATCCCGCTATCCGGATGCCGGATTTATCCGGGTCCCCTACCCACTAAAGGCCATTCAGCGGCTGGCCGCATTCCACAGAAGCGGTTTCGCACTGCCAGTGATCGGCATCACCGGGAGCAATGGCAAAACCATCGTGAAGGAATGGCTGGTCCAACTCCTGGGCAGTGATCACTCCATTGTCCGCAGCCCAAAAAGTTTTAACTCACAGATCGGGGTGCCGCTTTCGGTCTGGCAAATCAACGAAGCCAGCCAGCTGGGCATTTTTGAGGCCGGTATATCCGAGCCGGGAGAGATGCAGCACCTGCACGGTATCATCCGTCCCACGACAGGCATTTTCACCAACATCGGCTCCGCCCACGACGGCGGCTTCACTGACCGCCGCCAAAAGATCCGCGAAAAAATGCGGCTGTTCACGGAGGTGGAAACCCTGGTCTGCTGCGCAGACCACCGGGAGATCATTCAGGAAATCCCCCCCGGTTTGCCGGTTTTTTCCTGGGGCCACTCTCCGTCGGCCAACATCCGGGTCCTTTCTTCCAAAAAAGAGGCCGGTTCGACCCGGGTAAGCCTGCAATACGGGGAACAGCGGTTTGGGGTCCATATCCCGTTCACAGACGAGGCCTCGGTGGAAAATGCGATGCACTGCATCAGCATGCTCTTGCTTATAAAACTATCCCCAGAGGAGATCGCAGCCAGGGTGGAAACCCTCCAGCCAGTGGCCATGCGGCTGGAGTTGAAGCAGGGCCTGAACAACTGCATCATCATCAATGACAGCTACAACAGCGACCTGAACTCCCTGTCCATCGCCCTGGATTTCTTAATCAGTCATTCCCCAGGGGGGAAGCGCAGCCTGATATTGTCTGACATCCTGCAGAGCGGTATGCCTGCACCGGAACTGTATGCCCGGGTAGCCGACCTGCTGCGGTCAAAAAGTATTGACCGGCTGATCGGAATCGGACCCGAAATCTCGTCCTGCCGGGAGGTGTTTGCCGGGCAACCCTCTGCCAAGGCCGAAGCACCTGCGATCTCTGCAAGTTTTTACCCGGACACGGACAGCTTTTTAAAGGACTTTGACTTTTCTTCTTTCAAGGATGAGGCCATCCTGCTGAAGGGCGCCCGGGTGTTTGGCTTCGAGCGGATCGGCATGCTGATGCAGCAAAAAGACCACCAGACGATCCTGGAGATCAATCTGGACGCACTGGTTCATAACCTGAACGTATTCCGTTCCATGCTGCAGCCGGAGGTGCGCACCATGGGCATGGTCAAGGCCTTCTCCTATGGCAGCGGCAGCCTTGAGGTGGCCCGCCTGTTGCAGTACCACCAAGTGGATTGCCTGGCGGTGGCCTATGCCGATGAGGGCAAGGAGCTTCGCAACGGCGGGATCGCCTTGCCCATCGTGGTGATGAATCCCGAAGTCAGCAGCTTCGATGTGTTACAAAAGTACCGGCTGGAGCCGGAGATCTACAGCCTGGAGCTGCTGAAGCGCCTGGCCGGAAGCCTGGAAGGGAAAGGGGTGCTTCCCGTGCACCTGAAGATCGATTCCGGCATGCACCGCCTGGGCTTTCTGCCACACCAGGTCCCGCAACTGCTGGAGTTGCTAAAGTCGGAAAAGACGCTGCAGGTTTCCTCGGTGTTCTCCCATTTCGCCGCCAGCGGAGAGGCGGACCATGATTCCTTTACCCGTGAGCAGTTGCAACGCTTTCTGGAGGTTTGTACAGAACTTGAGCAAGGACTGGGGCAGCCGTTCACCCGGCATATCTGCAATTCTGCCGCCGTATCCCGCTTTCCGGAGGCACACCTGGACATGGTCAGGCTGGGCATCGGGCTTTATGGGGTCAGTCCGGAAGCCGGATTGCAGCAACTGCTGAGGAATGTCAGCACCTTTCGCTCGGTGGTCTCCCAGGTCAAGGCCATCCCCCAGGGGCAGACGGTAGGGTATAGCCGGGCGTGGAAGGCAGCACATGATATGGAGGTCGCCATCGTCCCGGTGGGGTATGCAGACGGACTGAGCCGGAGGCTGGGAAACGGGCAGGGCAGGTTGCTGGTAGGCGGACATACCTGTCAGATCGTCGGAAATATCAGTATGGATTCCTGTGCGGTGGATGTGACCGGACTGGGTGTAAAACCCGGAGATGAGGTGGAGGTATTCGGTCCCAATCATCCGGTGGCTGACTTTGCACGTGAAATGGATACCATCCCTTACGAAGTGCTAACCTCGGTCTCCCAAAGGGTAAAAAGGGTGTATTTTCAGGAGTGAATCTATGCCCGTATCTCCACCCAGTTCTTCAGAATGGCCTGTCCGACTCCCGTCATGATGCTCTCCGGATGGAACTGCACCCCCCTGACATCATATTCCCTGTGCCGCAGGGCCATGATCAGCCTTTTTTCGTCAATGGCCGTCACCTCCAGCTCGGAGGGGAACGTGGCGGGATCCACCACCCAACTGTGGTAGCGGCCGGTATCGAAACTGTCCGGACAGCCAAAAAACAGAGGTTCCTCGCGCTGCACCACGGTGGTTTGGATGGACACCCCGTGCAGAACTGCTGGCAGATTTAGCAGCCTGCCGCCGAATACCTCGGCAATGGCCTGGTGCCCGAGGCAAACCCCCAGGATGCTTTTGCTTGCGGCGTAATGCCCGATGAGGTCGCAGGTGATCCCGGCCTGGGCAGGCAGTCCCGGACCCGGGGAGATCACGATCTTGTCGAATGCTCCTGCGGCCTCCAGGCTGACCTGGTCGTTGCGTCTGACCTCCAGGCTGGTGCCGGCAGGCATGACGGCCTCTATCATATGGTAGAGGTTGTAGGTGAAGGAGTCGTAATTGTCGAGGATCAGGATGTGCATCGGTTATCGCCTTA
>SLSG01000267.1 GCA_007130545.1 Bacteroidales bacterium
ATTAAATCCAAACCAGGAGCGTTATGAAGTTCATCGTGTCGAGTTCTTTGTTGCTAAAGCAACTGCAAGCCATCAGTGGTGTGTTGAGTACCAACAACACCCTGCCCATCCTTGATAATTTCCTGTTTGAACTGAACGATTCGGAGATCCATATTTCCGCATCAGACCTGGAAACCACCATGACTGCCCGTATCAATGTCGATATGGCAGAAGGAACAGGCAGTGTGGCGATTCCTGCCAGGATACTTCTGGACACACTGAAGACGTTCTCCGACATACCCGTGACCCTCGACATTGATTCAGGTAATTTCGGGGTGACCTTGACTGCCGGGGAGGGGAAGTATAAGCTGGCCGGCCAGAACGGGGAGGAGTACCCCCAGGTGCCCCCCATTGAAGAGGCCCACAATTTCAGCATTGAGTCGGATGTGCTTTACCATGCGATCACCAAAACCATTTTTGCGGCAAGCAATGATGACCTTCGGCCGGTGATGGCTGGTGTTTTTTGCGAGATCTCTACGGAAAACACCACATTTGTTGCCACCGACGCCCACAAGCTGGTCCGTTACCGGCGCACGGATGTAAATGCGAAGGATGCGGCCAGTTTCATCCTGCCCAAAAAGCCCTTGAACCAGCTCAAGCATATCCTTGCCCAGGATGACATGCCCGTTCAGATCGATTATAGTGAAACCAATGCCAGGTTTACGTTCAAGAATATTACGCTGACCTGCCGTCTGATTGACGGCCGTTACCCGAACTATACCGCGGTGATTCCGGCTAGCAATCCCAATAAGATGACGGTAGACCGCCTGCCGTTTTTGAACGCCATCAAGCGGGTATCCATCTTTTCCAACCAGACCACCTATCAGGTGAAATTCAAAATCGCCGGCAGCGAGCTGACCCTTTCGGCCGAAGACCTGGATTACAGCAATGAGGCACGTGAGCGGCTGCAGTGCCATTACGAAGGTGCCGATATGGAGATCGGCTTCAATTCCAAATTCATGGTGGAGATGCTGAACAATCTGGAAACAGAACAGGTTATGCTGGCCATGTCAGAACCCAACAGGGCGGGACTGATTACTCCGGTGAACCCTGAAAATGCCGCCGAGGAGGTGTTGATGCTGGTAATGCCCGTCATGCTGAACGCCTGATCCGGGTTTTCTTATTCCCACTCTGAAAGTTCCAGCCAGCGGTTCTCCCTCTGCTCCAGCTTGGCGGTGAGTTCTTCGAATCTCTTTGCGGCCTTCATCAGCTCATCGGGATGAAGTGATCCGCTGTTCATTTGCTCCACCAGCAATTCCTTTTCCCCTTCCAGTTCTCCGATCTCCCTTCCCAACGCCTCGAACTCCTGCTGTTCCCGATAGGTCCGCTTATTTTTCTGTCTTTTTGTGGCCACATCCCGTTCCACAGCCTGTTTTTCCAGATCCCTGGGCTGTTTTTGACCTTCCGCGGCCAGGTGACTCCGGTCCTTTCCTTTGCTGTCTGCCGCTTTCCCCGCCATGTCTTTTTCAGCAGAACCCTTCTTTAACCTGTAAGCCGTGTAATTGCCGGTGAATCCGCGAACTTTCCCATTTTCTTCAAATACGAACAGGTGGTCTACCAGACGGTCGAGGAAGTACCTGTCGTGTGAAACAATCAGCAGGCAACCCCCAAAGCCGGATAAGAAATCTTCCAGCACGTTCAGGGTCTCGATGTCCAGGTCGTTGGTCGGCTCATCGAGGATCAAAAAGTTTGGTTTTTTCATCAGCACGGTAACCAGGTATAACCGGCGTTTCTCCCCGCCGCTTAACTTGGACACCAGGTCATGCTGCACATGGAATGGAAAATTGAAATACTGAAGCAACTGGGAGGCGGTAAAACTTTTCCCGTTCCCCAGGTCGATGCTTTCCGCAATGTCGCTGATCACCTCAATGACTTTTTTGCCTTCATTCACCTGCAGACCTTCCTGCTGGTAGAATCCGAACGATATGGTTTCGCCGGTGACCACAGACCCCTTATCCGGTGCAAGCTGCCCGGTTATGATACGTAACAGGGTCGTTTTTCCTGTTCCGTTGGGTCCTGCCACCCCGACCCTTTCCCCTTTCTTGAACACGTAAGAAAAATTGTCGAGCACTTTGATTTCGCCAAAACTTTTCTCCACGCCCTGCATTTCCAGGATCTTTTTCCCCATCCTCGCCATTTCCATCCTGATCTCGCCAGGACTTTGCTGTGTGGGCTTGGCTGCCTTTTCCTTCAGCCCGTGGAATGCGTCGATGCGGGCTTTGGATTTGGTGGTGCGGGCAGGGGGACTCCGTCGCATCCAGTCTTGCTCCTTTTTAAGCAGGTTCAGTGCTTTCTCTGATCGGCTGGACTCTGTCTGAAGACGTTCTTGTTTCTTTTCCAGAAAATGCGCATAATTCCCATTGTAGGAAAATATTCTCCCCCTGTCTAACTCCAGAATTCCCTGACAAACCGTATCCAGAAAATAGCGGTCGTGGGTGACCACCATCAGGGTTAGTTTTTGCCTGCTGAGGTAGGCCTCCAGCCATTCAATCATGTCGATGTCAAGGTGGTTGGTCGGTTCATCCAGTAAGATGAAATCTGCCTCCTCGATCAGGATCTTTGCCAGTGCAAGCCGTTTCTGCTGTCCGCCCGAAAGCTCTCCAACCCTGGCTTTTAGGTTTCCAATGTTCAGGCGGGTTAGAATCTGCTGGATGCGTTGTTCCAGGTCCCATGCTTCCAGGGCATCCATCCTCTCGATGAGGGATTGCAGGCTATGCCCGTCAGTCTTGCCTTTTTCCCGGGATTCCTCCATGAACTCTTCGTATTCACGAACGGCCCTGGTCAGTTCATTGCCGGAGGATAACAGGGCCTCAGACACGGTATCCCCATGATTGAAAAGGGGGTCCTGCTGCAGGTAAGACAACCGAAGTCCCTTGCGGTAGGAGCACTGTCCCTGGTCTGCCGTATCCATGCCGGCAATGATATTTAAAAGGGTGGTTTTTCCGCTGCCGTTGCGTGCGATCAGGCCCAGCTTGTCCCCCTGGGAGACAGAAAACGAGATCTGGTCGAACAGG
Organism: Bacteroidales bacterium; assembly: GCA_007130545.1. GTDB lineage: Bacteria > Bacteroidota > Bacteroidia > Bacteroidales > UBA7960 > SLSG01. The sequence goes on from SLSG01000267.1 coordinate 3,054, forward strand.
ACCTTTTCGCCGTATGATTTACTGATCTGCTCGGCCTGGAAATAATTCATCGATGGAAACGGGTTTGGGCAAACAAGGAAACGTGTTTAGGAAAACAAGGAAACTGGTTTTGCAAAATTAGCGAAATGCCGGGTATAAAAAA
>SLSG01000172.1 GCA_007130545.1 Bacteroidales bacterium
GGGAATACGTCCACCAGGAACGGGTCCACCGCGATCAGCATGACCTCCACCTCCTTGTCCTCCGAAACCAGCACGAACTGCCCGCTGAAATCATGGTAGCCATCCAGACTGACCATGAAGGTATAGGTGCCGGGCATCAGTTCCCCGACCAGGGTTTGTCCTGCTTCATAGGTTTCCTCCCCAATGGTGACCGTGGCCCCCTCAAGCAGCTCTCCGTCTTCATCTTTTATGAGGAATTCCACCGAAAACACCGGAACTTCTCCGGCCGGTTCGAAGTCTTCCAGGCTGCGTGCCACGACCTGCCTGGTGTTGTTGAACATATGCACAATGGCGGTAAGGTCTTGCGCAACCACGGGAACAGGAGTTCCAATATAATCGGCACCCCAGAATTCCGTACGGAACACCATTGTATCGGTCTCATCCGCCACGGTATAGCTTGTTCCGGTAGAAAAATTCTGTCCGTGGTGGGTTTCATCGAATGAAAGTCCGCTTATCATTACCAGGCGGCCCTGGTCATTGGCGGTGATCTCTTCCAAAGTTCGCTCCACTACCAGGGGTTCGTTTCCGGATGAGCTGGCCTCGCCCGGGTCTTCGACAGGGATGAACTGGAAATTGTTCCGGAAAACCGATAGCGTTCCGGAAATGCCAGTAATGCCATCGTTAATCTCATAGGCGGTGGTGATAATCCCGCCCGAATCGTCGATAATGATGCCTGCCGTTTCGTCCTGTATCCATTTCTGGTTACGGTTGCTCTGCTGGAAGGTAAGGATGACCTCATTGCTCAGGGTGTAGACCACATCGGTTCCGGGTTCCTGGTTCCTGAGTGCCCGGATATTGGGGATCTCGGTTATCTGCAGGTCGGCCAGGGACCTGGCTACAATCTGCCTGGTATCATTAAACATGATCACAAGAGCCACCACATCCCTGGGCGTGTCCGGAACCGTGGCGCCAATGTAATCGGCATCCCAGAATTCCGTACGGAACACGATGCTTCCGCTGGGATCTGTAACCGTATAGTTGGTCCCGGTGGAAAAGATTTTGCCATGGTCCCCTTCTGCGAAGGCCAGGTCTGCAATACGAACCAGCCTGCCCTGGTCGTCCGGGCTTATTTCCTCAGCGGTACGCTCCACAATGACCGGTTCATTGCCGGATGAAGTGGCCTCGCCCGGGTCTTCGACCGGGATGAACTGGAAATTGTTCCTGAAGACCGACAGCGTTCCGGTAATTCCTGTAATGCCGTCATTCAGATCGTAAATGGTTTCAATGATTCTGCTGTTGTCATCAATCAGAATCCCGGCTGTTTCATCCTGGATGAATTTCTGACCACGGTGGTTTTGCTGGAAAGTAAGGATGACCTCTCCGGTCAGCCTGTAAACGGTGGAGCCGTCTGCATCCTGCTGGCGCAGCTCGAGGACATTCTCCACCTCAACCACTTCAAGCTGGCCCAGGCTTGCAGCCAGGCTACCATGGGTGGTGAGCAAAAACATACCAAGGATCAGAATCCATGCACATTGTAATGTTCTTTTCATAGGGATTGGTTTTTGGTTAATAAATATGGTTTGCCGCCAAACCGGATCGTTTCGGGCTAAAATAGGGAATTATGAATACAGGCCCAAAAGAATTTATCAACAATCCCCAGGCCAGGGTCTTGGTGAATCCCCTGGAAAGGGTCTCCGGGCGTCCTCAGTTCAGGACTTCGGTGACCAGGGCAGCGGCCTCCTTCAGCAGGATGGCAGAATGTACCTTCAATCCGCTTTGATCGATGATCTCTTTGGCTTCCCCGGCATTGGTTCCCTGCAGTCTTACGATGATGGGTACATCGATCTTGCCGATATTTTTATAGGCATCCACGATTCCGTTGGCAACCCGGTCACAGCGCACGATGCCGCCGAAGATATTGATCAGAATGGCTTTTACATTGGGGTCTTTCAGGATGATACGGAAGGCTTCCTCCACCCTTTTGGCATTGGCTGAACCGCCCACATCCAGAAAGTTGGCTGGTTCGCCCCCGCTGAGCTTGATGATGTCCATGGTCGCCATGGCCAGGCCGGCGCCATTGACCATGCATCCGACATTACCATCGAGTTTGACAAAGTTCAACCCATGCTCCCCGGCTTCCACGTCCATCGGATCCTCTTCCAGGATGTCACGCATACCGGCAATGTCGGGATGCCTGAACAGGGCATTGTCGTCGATGGTCATCTTGGTGTCGACCACCAGAATCTTGTTGTCGGAGGTCTTGAACAGGGGGTTGATCTCGATCATCGTGGCGTCGTTCCTTACGAACGCCTCGTAAAGCCGGGGGATAAGCTTTACCATGTTTTTAAAAGCTTCCCCGCTGAGTCCGAAATTAAAAGCAATGCGCCGGCACTGGAAAGCCTGTACGCCGACCCTTGGGTCTATCTCCTCGGTGAAGATCTGGTCCGGCGTCTCTTCCGCCACTTCCTCGATATTCATGCCGCCCCGTGGGGAATACATGATCATGTTCCTGCCGGTCTGCCTGTTTAGCAACAAACCCATATAAAACTCCGCGGGCTCGGATTCACCCGGATAATATATTCCCTGTTCTATGAGTACCTTGCGGACCTTTTTTCCCTGCGGACCCGTCTGTGGGGTGACAAGCTGCATCCCAATAATCTGCCGCGCAAAGCTCTCCACCTCCTCCAGGCTTTTGGCGATCTTCACCCCGCCTCCCTTTCCCCGTCCACCGGCATGCACCTGTGCCTTGACCGCCCAGATACCAATGCCGGTGCGTTCTTTCAGTTCCCTGGCAGCGGCAATGGCGTTTGCCGGATCGTCCACCAAAATGCCCTCGGCCACGGGGACCCCGTATTTCCTGAGCAAGTCTTTTCCCTGGTATTCGTGCAAGTTCATGGGTGCTTATTTAATTACCTTGCCAAAAATACAAAAATAATTTTCCTTCCTGCATCTGTCCATCAAATGAAACTTTGCAGCAACTTTGCCGTATGCCAGAAAAGGGCCGTGCCACGCGCACCATTGCCGCAGGCAGGTCCACCTGAATGCCATGTGATGATAAAAGATACAATTAATTATTCCGATATAAAAAATAATCCGGAAGTTTATGGCGTTCTACAATTGCAAACCGGAGTGTTTTAAATCAAAACCTTGCCTATGAAACAATTTCATACTTTGGAAGATGAGTTAATTATGTTGGCCAAAA
>SLSG01000085.1 GCA_007130545.1 Bacteroidales bacterium
CCCCCCTGTGCAGGTATGCCCTAAGTTTTACAGGAAGCATGGATGTGGCCGAGGAGATCACCCAGGAGTTTTTTTACAACTACTGGAGGAACAGAAAAAAAATAATGGTAAAAACGACGCTCAGGGGATATCTATACCAATCGATACGTAACAATGCCCTGAAACATCTGGAGCACGAAGCCGTGAAAAAAAGGTATGCCAAAAGCCAGATGGAGAGGCAGTCAGAAGTTGCAACGACGCAATCGGAAGCACTGGAGGCGAAGGAACTTCAGCAGCTCATTGACGAAACCCTGCAGGAGTTGCCTGAGCGCTGTAGCCTGATCTTCCGCATGAACCGGTTTGAAGGCCTGAAGTACCATGAAATTGCCAAAGAACTGTCGATCTCGGTGAAAACCGTGGAGGCGAACATGGGAAAGGCCTTGCAGCTATTCAGGATCCGGCTGAAGAAATACAGAGAATTTGCTTATTAGGACAAAGACATGCATGCAGATAAAGAACAATTGAAGGACAAAGAATTCCTGGACCGCCTGTTTCCAATCAGGCAGGAGCCGGTGAATACCGACAAGGCCTGGGAACAACTGAACAGCCGCCTGGCATCTGACGGGCTGCTGCCTGCACAGGGACAGCCGCCCGCGAAATCCCTGTTTCCTGTCTGGATGCGGGTTGCCGCCTCCATCGCGCTGCTTGCCGTGGCCGGCACCTTGCTTTTTACCCACATCCTGAACCGGAAGGTTCCGGATATTTTTGCCGTCAACACCACGACCGACAACCAGACGCTGGTACAGTTCCTGCACGATGGATCAGTGGTCTACCTTGCGGAGAACACCCGTTTGTCTTATCCTGAAAGGTTCAACACCAAAAATCGTCGTGTATCCCTGGAAGGGGAAGCATTTTTTGAGGTCACAGGCAATGAGGAACAACCCTTTTTGATCGAAACCCGACAAGCCACCATACAGGTTCTGGGAACCTCCTTCAACCTGAAGTCAGATGGAGAGGATCACTTTGAACTTTACGTGGAAGAAGGCAGGGTCAGAGTCAGTCCGCGCCTGACAGGCACCCGCAGCATGGAGCTGGAACAGGGCGAGATGCTGGTTTATTCCGGCGAAAGGTTTGAGCGGTCCAGACCACAGGACCAGGACCTCTCAGCCTGGCGCATGAGCCGGATGCATTTCAAGGACGAGCCACTGGAGAACGTTTTGCTGGTCATCAACCGCAATTTCGGCGCCAGGCTGCAGGCCGACCCCTCGATCAGCCAGCGCAGGCTGACGGTCACGTTTTACCGGAACAGCATTCCGACCATAGTTGAACTGATTGGTATATCGATGAACCTGGAGGTGGAGGAGAAAGCCGATTCCGTCATCCTGTTCAAACAAAAGTTATAAGCATCCGAACTCCACATGGCCACTGTGAGCAATTTTTTTGAATACCGGTGGTTCGCTTCCCGCATCCCTGGTTTTTGCCGGACCCTGCTGCCAGGTCTGGTTCTGTGCGTGGTGATGGTTTACAGTATGCAGGCTGCCAGCCCATCCGACGATGAAAAAAACAAGGGAGCCGGGGTCCTCGAACAAACAATCAACCTCTCCCGCCAGTCCGCCACCATCTACGATATACTAAACCAGATTTCCAGGCTGACCGGCATGTATTTCATTTATGACAGCGACCTGATTGACAACGACCGGCGCATACGTCTGCAGAGGTCGTCAAAGCCTGTGAAGGAATTCCTTTCAGAGATTCTGGATGACCCGGCGCTCGATTACCTGGTGCTGGAACAACATATCCTGATATTCAGGCCCGGGGAAGAACGGCCAGAAGCCGGCGACACAAGGCATGATGAAGAGGTTCTGCCACCGGAACCGGACCATTTCACCATACGTGGCAGGGTGCTGGAGTCGGACAATGGGAACCCGCTGCCCTATGCTTCGGTCAGCATCCCGGGCAAAGGCCAGGGCATTGCCAGCAACATGGAGGGATCGTTCTCCCTCAGGCTACCGGCCGCACTGCTGGATACCGTTGTGCGCTTCTCCTATATGGGTTACCGCGCCAGGGAAATGCCGCTGAGACTGCTGGCAGGAAGGAGTGTGGATGTGATGCTGGAGACGGACTATATCTCTATGCAGGAGGTCATCATCAGGTACTACGATCCGGATGTCATCGTCAGGGAAGCCCTGGCAAAAAGGCATGAAAACTACAGCCGGGTACCGGTCTACCTGACCAGCTTCTACAGGGAGGGGGTGCAGCGAAATACCAAGTTGATGCGCTATTCCGAAGCCGTGATCAAAGTGTACAAGCCTGCCTATACCAGCATCACCGACGAGGACCAGGTGAAGCTGCTCAAATCCAGGACCATCACCAATATTGAAACGGCCGACTCCCTGGAGCTGAAACTGGAGGCTGGCGTGGGCAGCTCGCTTGAGCTGGACTTTATGCGGAACATCCCGGATTTCCTGCATCCCGAAACCATGGGCCAGTACCACTTTGTGAAGGCCGACATCGTTTCCTACAATTCCCGGTCTGCCTACGCCATTGAATTTCGCCAGAGGGAAAATATCCGCCAGGCCCTGTTCATGGGGGTGGTTTACGTGGACACGGAAACGCTTGCATTCGTGGGGGCCGAGTTCGAGGTCAATCCCAGGTACATCAACAACGAACAGTATTTGTTCATCAGGCGGAGGAGTCGCGACTATGTGGCCAATATCGAGCGGATAGGCTATACGATAAGGTACCAGCTTTTTGAGGGCCGTTACATCCTGGAGCATGTCCGGGGCGAGATCCGCCTTAAGTTCCGCCACCGGGGCAAAGTCTTCAACAACAACTACCTGGCATTTTTTGAACATGCCGTTTGCCACATCGAAACACAGGATGTCAGGCGGTTCCAGCGAAGGGAAACCATGAATACCCATACCGTATTTTCAGACAAGGACCTGGTATACGATTATGGGTTCTGGGGAGACTACAACTTCATTTCCCCGGAAAAAGAGGTCAGCGAAGGCTTGGCTGAGATTCGCGCCAAGATCGAAAGCATGGTTTCGGATTAAATTATTTTTTAATTTTAAGCACTTGATTTCAGGTTTTTCACCCCTACCCATGGGCGGGGGTCCCATATAGCACCGAATATCCGGTGCCTGTCATGTAACACACTGAACCCAAAACCTGAGAAAATGA
>SLSG01000240.1 GCA_007130545.1 Bacteroidales bacterium
AGCGGTTCAGTTCGCGGTGGTTGTGCCGCTCTGAATCGTAGTTGATTCCATCGTAGACCGATTCGGGCACGATGCCGTGCTCGCGGATTACGTCCATCACATTGTGCGAGAGGCTGCCCTGTCCCAGGTTGCCCCGTCCGCGCCGCAGGTAGTTGTCGCGCAGGCGGTTGATGTAGTTGTAGCGCACCACGTACATCTCGCTGAGGTCGTGTTCTCCCTTGCCCATGCGCAGGAGCTCGGACTCCAGGTACGACAGGGTGGCAAAGCACCAGCATGTGCCTGTGCTGGCCTGGTTTTTTACCGAAGTTACCGGCAGCTCGACAAGCGGGTTGAATTGATAGCCAGTGGTATCCGACGAAAATGCATTTGCAGAGACCGGGCTGTGCGGAAAGGCCAACAGGACCGAAATGGAGATGGCCGTGAAAAAAGTAAACGCTTTAGTCATTGTTGTAGATTTGGGTGAGTGAATATATCTGAATAAATGTATTTGCGACAGCATGGGCGGATACAAATAAACGAAGTTTTTATAAATTTGGACCGGCTTTTTGGAAATCCTTCCCGAATCTTGCGCGTATGTAGAAAAAACTGGGTCCCGGGGTATTGCTTGCCGGTGCGGCCATCGGGGGGTCCCACCTTGTGGCCAGCACCCAGGTTTACGTGGAGGCATTGATCGTATTGAGTCCGACCGTATAAGCATAGGTTGAACAAGGGATGAAAGTGACCTCAATGTCGCCTGCCATTTTCACGTCATGGTGATGGATTGTGGTGACAAGGGCCTGTTTGAGGTAGTTCTCCCCGCAGAAGCTTATCAGGCTTTTCAGTCTGGTGGGTTCCTCGTAGACTTTGTCGCTCCACTTGATCTCCAGGGCCCAGGCAGGCTGGAGGTTTTTCTTGTTTAACCCGATCATGTCCACCTCCCCTCTGTTCCAGCGTGCATAGTATGGGGTGAAGTTTGCACGGTGCATCCATTGGCCGAATATCGCCGTTTCAGCCATTGCCCCCATGGATGCATCCCAGGCTTGGACAGGTGAGAACAAAGCGGTGCGCAAAGAGGCATTGACCAGATAAATTTTAAAGAAGTTTTCCCGCTTGAATCTTTTCCCGCTTTGGTCTGTACGCTTCACAATGCGGATCAGGAACGCAGATTCCAGGTAATGAAGGTATTTTCTGATGGTGTTCTTCTGGAGGCCCGATTGCCGGCTCAATGTTTCCAGTGAAAACTCCTGCGCGGTGTTGAATGCGATGGTCGTAAACAGGGCATTGAGTTCCTGCAGGTCAGATATCCCGTAATTGCCGGGCAGATCCCGCATGAGCACCTTGTCGATGATGTCCTGGCGGATAAACCGTTCCGGGTTTTGCCTGACGGTTTCTGAAAAAATGGCCTCTGGATACCCGCCAAAGTTGATGTAATCAAGGAACAGTTTGTTGAGCAATCGGATGTCAGCGGCTTTAAACATGGGCACATCCCTTCCCCCCCTTAAAAGTACCGTGGGTTGAAGCATATGGTGAAGATCCTGCATGTCAATGAACTCATGGAATGTGATGGGGGGAAGTAAAAAATCACTGAACCGCCCGGCGCCGCTTTCTTTGCTTTTGTGTTGAAGCGTGGCTGCCGCGGAACCGGATGCCACAAACTTACAATCCCTGTAACTGTCTGTCAGGCCTTTCAATTGGACATCCCAGTCATCCAGGTATTGTATTTCGTCAAAAATTACGTACCAGCCTTTGGCGTCGGATGTATCCCCCGAGGCCTCGCGTGCCATGGAAAACAATTGTTCCAGCCCCATCTGGTTGTAAACCGGGTTCTCTATTGTGATGAACAGGATCTTGCGTGCGTTGACCCCGGCATCTATCAGCGACTGCACCCAATGGTGCAGAAGCACCGTTTTACCTACTCTCCGGGGGCCCAGCAGCACGATCGATCGTTTTACACCGGATGCTGCAGCCAGTTTGCTGAAAGGATCAAAATATTTCCTTTTGGGCATTTGGTCGTAAAACGATTCGACCCGTTTTGTTACCCACCAGGGATTCTCAAAACGAATACGATCCAATACCTGGGTTTTGGATACTGATTTGATCATTATTTACTTATTGTGCAGTAAATATACAAAATAAGGTCAATCAAATGATCTTAAAAAGCAAGAATATGCAAAATAAGGAAATTACAAATCAAAACCTCACCAAGTCATTCAGGGTTTTTATGGCCTCGGTGACCTGGGCGGGACCGACGGAGCCGATCTTTTTAACAAGCCTATCCCGGGACATGGACCTGAAGTGAAAAACGAGCAGTTCTGAGGGTTCTGACAAGCCGTTTGCGCGGTCCGGCAAAATGATGGGATTGCCCTTGAAGTGCTTCACCTTGGTAGTCAGGGGGGCGGCAAATACCAGGGGTAGGTGGCTGTTAAGCATGTTCCCGCTTAGAATGACCACCGGCCGGTATCCGTGCTGTTCCTGTCCGACCACGGGGTTTAGATCTGCCAGCCAAACCTCCCCCTGCCGTATAGATTTTTTATCCATTTCCATCATTCGGTCTCCTCCAATTGCCTCAGGTAGTCTCCCATGCCTTCCTCGGCCATTGCCAACAGGTCTTCATCCTTCGCGGCCTCCCTGTATGATTTTATGTATTCAGCCTTCTCCAGGTGATCAAGGTACAGGCGGAGCGCTTTTTCAATCAGTTTGTTTTTAGGCATGGAAAGCCTGGACGCTTTCTCGGAAAGCGCCTCTAAAATGTCTTCGGGCAGAGAGCTGGTGAAGGTGGGCATATTGCGTACTTTAAGAAACAAAAATATAAAATATATTTATGAAATGCAAATACAACAAAACAAAAGATTGTTGTATTTTTAACCGCCATTAATCCAATTAACCGCGTAAAATCCAAACCCTTCGACAATGAATAAAATGAAACTTTTTGGCCTTGCACTGCTTGGCTTGTTCTTTTTTGTGCCGCAACAGAGTGTGTCGCAAGATATCAACAAACTTAGCCTGGAACATTTCATGGATATGGAAACGGTTTCGGGTCCGACTATCTCCCCCGACGGTCGGCAGATTGTGTATACCCGCACCTGGATCGACAAGGTGAACGACCGGCGGGTAAGCGATCTCTGGATCATGGATGCCGATGGGGGCCGCAACCGCTTCTTCACCCGGGGCAGCAGTCCGA
>SLSG01000032.1 GCA_007130545.1 Bacteroidales bacterium
CATGCCGGCTAACGGTCACCACCCTGTCGGCGGTGGTCAGGACCAGGTTTTCCAGGTAGCGGTGCCGGCGGTCGGCCCATCTGGTAAGGCGTAGCTTGTGGTAGAAGTCGATCCGGGTCCATGGGTCACGGAAGTCTGCCAGCCAGGGGATTCCCAGCCGCTGTTTCAGCTTCAGCGCGATCAGGTGCATGCTGTGGGGCGGACCCGTGGATACCAGGGCATCCACCGGGTGGTCCCGGAGCCATGCAGAAAGATAATTCACGGAGGGGCGGATCCAGAACTTCCTGGCATCCGGGATGAAAAAGTTGCCCCGCACCCACCTAGCTGCCTGGTCTGCCAGGCCCGGTTTCTTCCTTTCATTCAGAAATCCCGGTTGGAATTTTTCCTTGCCGCTTCTGCCTGTAAAAAGCTTGTAAAGCTGGTAGGGCTCCCTGATCGACCTCCTCAATTGCTGCATGCCCTGGGGGATTTCTGACAGAAGGGAATGGTCGTCATGGGGAGATTCCGGGTTTTCAGGCGTATAGACCACGGGTTCCCATCCAAAGTCCCGCAGGTATTTGGAGAACTTGAGCCAGCGCTGCACGCCCGCTCCGGCACTTGGCGGCCAGTAATAGCTGATGATCAATACCTTTTTCAAATGCAGATCTTTGCGACCATTGGTGCCCTAAGCCTGGTCCATCCGACGAAAATGCAAAACACCTGCCCCCACCACCACCAGTACCAGCAGTATGCTGAATGCCAGGGATATTTTCTCCCCGGCATGATAGGTCTGTGGCTCGAAGCGGAATTCGATCTCATGGCTGCCCGCCGGCAGCACCATTGCCCGCAGGATGTAGTTCGCCCGGAAGTGATCGGCCTCCTCCCCGTTGATGAAGACCTTCCATCCGTCCGGGTAATATACTTCGGAGAAAACGGCCAGCTGTTCGCTGCCTGCGCTGTAGCGGTATTTAAGCCGGTTGGGCTGATAGTCTGTGAGTTCGATCCAGGCATTGGGGTCAGAACGGAAAGCCTTCCCCTCCAGATGGTCTGCAAAGCGATTGTCTACCAAGGCAGTGGCGGACGGGTCGATCTCCTCCAGGCCCAGCATCTCTTCGTCGGCACTGCCGACCAGACGGTAGTTGTTCACAAACCATGCATTCCCCAACGCATGGGGGTTGTATTGTGGAGCGGTTTCCGGGTTGGTGATGAAATACCTGGTGTTGAGCATGTTCAAGGTGTGGAGTTCCGGGAACACCGCGGCCACGGAGTCCAGGTTCGAGGTCAGCTGCAGCTTGGTCCCCATCCGGATCATCTCCGGAGTGATCCGGAAGTCGATGAGGTCCTGGTAGCGTTGCAGCTTGGCACCGTGATAGCCTCCGATCGAATGGTGGTAATAGGAGGTCCGGGAGCTGTTAAATGGGCTCTCAGTAAGGTCCAGCACCCGGAATGGTCCGGTCTGGTCCGACAAAATATACTGGTCTGCCGCACGCTGGGCAAATGGTACTTCGGCCCGCCGCCTTGGCTGGAAGTGGCTATCGTTCAGGTATCGTTTGTTCACCGGCCACATATCGACCGTAATCAGGGCCAGGAGCAGGACCGCAAAAGCCACCCGGGTCAGCTTCCCCCTGATGAACAGAATCACCAGCAGGGCGGCACCCAGGCTGAACAGCAGGCTCCTGAGCACATCCATTCGGAAGATATGGATGCGGGTCTGTTCCAGTATGTCGGTAAACTGGTTGAGCTGCGCAGCAAGCATTGGTTCGGCGGCACCCAGCTCCCGGAAAGTGTAAGCCTCCTGCTGGCTGAAAAAACTAAAAAAGGCTTTAGGGGCCACGTAGAAAATCAATAGTATGCCTGCCGTGAAGAGCACGCTGCCCCAAAGGGCCTGGCTTCTGATCGATAGCTTGGACGGGTTCTTATACAGCTCATTCAAGCCCAGGAAGGCCAGCGCCGGAATGCTCAGTTCCGCGATGACCAGGGTCATGGACACAGCCCGGAACTTGTTGTAGCCCGGAAAGTGGTCAATGAAAAAATCGGTCAATGGCATGAAGTTCTTTCCCCAGGCCAGCAGGACGGACAGCACGGTGGCTATCACCATTACCCATTTCAGGGGGCCCTTCACAAGGAACAGGGCCATAATGGCAAAAAAGATCACGATGGCCCCGACGTATACGGATCCCGAGGTAAAGGGCTGGTTGCCCCAGTAATGGTTTTCCGACCCAAGCACCTGGTGCAGTTCCGGATCTACGCGGTTCATTGCCCGCTGGTTTTCAGCCAGCCTTCCGGTTGCCCCTCCCTTTACATTGGGGATCATCAGGCTGAACGTTTCCTGCCTGCCGTAGCTCCAGTTGGTAATGTATTCCTTTGACAGTCCGGTGCTGTGCTGCCGGCCTTCCAGGGTCAGTTCCGAGCCCCCACGCATGGTCTCAGAGGCGTAGGCGTAGGTGGACCAGAAATTCCCGGTATTCAGCCCGATCGCGACCACCAATCCCGCCACCAACGCCCCCAGGGCCCGGAGCATCCGGCCCGCCTGTCTTTCGCGCAAGTGTTCGGCCAGCACAAACAGGCCGTAGATCAATACGATGATCCCCAGGTAATAGGTGATCTGGAAGTGGTTGGCCCACAATTGCAACCCCATGAAGATGGCAAACAATATGCCTCCCCAAAGGTAGTTCCCCCTGAAGGTGTAAATGATGGCGCCCAGCACCGGTGCCATATATCCGATGGCCACGGCCTTGGAGTTATGCCCGGCCTCCAGGATGATGAAATGGTAGGATGAAAAGGCAAAGCCTGCTGCCCCGGCCAGGGCGATCCAGGGGTTCACGCGGAGCAGGATCAGGAAGATGAAAAAACCGGCAAAATACAGGAATATCATATCGGCTGGCCGGGGCAGCCCGAGCGTCATGATCTCATGCAGATAGTTGGCAATGTTGTTTGCATAGACCACCGAGATCTGGAATGCCGGCATGCCGCCGAACATGGAGTTGGTCCACAATGCCTCCTCCCCGGTTTCCTGCCTGAAGTCTGCGATTTCCTTGGCCATGCCCTGGAACTTGATGATGTCCTGCTGCACCAGCACCCGGCCCTGGAGAAGGGGACCGGTATAGGCGATGGAAAGAATGACAAACAATGCAATTGCGACAGGGTAAGGGACCCAGGATTTGGGATCCCA
>SLSG01000207.1 GCA_007130545.1 Bacteroidales bacterium
TAAACACATACAGGGCGTTTATTGAAGCAACTCCCTCAAACAAAAAAAAAGCCCGAATTCGGGCTTTTTTTTTGTAACAGTAAAAATTCATACATTTGACATATTATGAGCCGGGGTATGAATACAAGAAAACCCAAAGGTTCCACACCTAAAGACACAGAGTATGAAACGCCTGTTATTAATGCTTCTGGGATTGGTCCTGCCTGGATTGGCCATCAACCTCAATGCCCAGGTATCCATTGCCCCATCCACGGTGTTCATCAATGATCAGACCAATATTGGTACGCTTTATGTATCTAACAGGTCTGATGAGCCCCAGGAAGTTACCATCGATTTCGCATTTGGGTATCCATCGTCCGATGCTGAGGGAAATCTGGTGATGAACTATGAAGATTCCGTTGCATTTGCGCAGTATGCCATCAATGACTGGATCAGGGTGTTTCCCAGGTCGTTTGTATTGGGGCCCCGGCAGCAACAAACGGTTCGCTTCCAGGTTAGGCCGCAGCCACAGGCTGCAGACGGCGTTTACTGGACCAGGGTCAAGATACTGGCCAACCCACAGTCAGCGGATATTGACCTGGCTGCCGAAGAAGGCATCACCACCCGCATCACATTCCGCTTCGAACAGATTATTGGTGCTTTTTATCGCAAAGGGAACGCCACCACTGGATTGAATATTACCAATGTGGAGGTTCGAAAAGAAGACTCCCGTATTGTATTGCTTCCACATCTTCAGCGCACGGGCAATGCGCCTTTTATTGGCTCCGTGTACGCCAGAATGTATGATAGCATGGGTAACATGGTGAAAGAACGGCAAAGTACCACCACGGCCTATTTTGAAGAAGTGCGCCGATTCGATATTGACACCGAAGGTCTTGCTCCAGGTGAATACAGGGTAGAGCTTACCTTTGCCACACGCAGGGGGGATATGTCACCTACAGACCTTGTTCAGGCACCTGAGATAACGGAAACCGTGAGGGTAACCATCCCTTAATTCCATAACATTCATATAAAGAGAACATTGCACTCCATTAGCGGGATATACAAATCCATCACAACGGTGTTGTGGGTACTCTTCTTATGCCTCCATACACCCACTTGGGCATTGGATATCACCGACGATGATGATACCGGTACCAATGTTGAGGCTGTCTGGGCCGACATGGCACCCCAGGGAGAAGAAGTGTTGCTGACCTTCCGGTACAGGGGTGTGGGCAATGTATATATAACTGCCTTGTATGACTATGCGGTAGACCAAATGTACCTGCCCGTATCGGAATTGTTCAGTTTGCTGCAGATCTATTATGAAATCAGCCCGGGTGACTTCACCCTGGCGGGGAATTACCTGACACCAGATCAGCCATTTCGCATCTTTTTTAATCAGCAGCAGGTCATTCTGGCCGATAGAGCCTACACCTTTACCGCTGATGACTTTCGAGTCGGTGAACTGGATTTGTACGCCTCACCCAGGATTTTCGAAGAAATATTTGGCCTTTTTTTTACCATCAATTTGAACAACCTGTCCATGTCGCTGGAAACCCAGTTCACCATGCCCGTGGAAGAGCGGGCTGAACGGGATCGTGCAAGGCAACTGGTCGAAGCACGGGAGGTAACCAGGGAATTTTACCCCTTAAGGCATGAGCGTCAACGCCGGGTATTGGGCATGGGGTTTGCCGATTACAATATCACGGGTAATTTTTCACAGGACAACCCCAACATGAATTATTCCATCACGGGGGGTATGGAAGTGCTGGGCGGTGATGTCCAGGGCAGCGTATTCGGCTCATGGGCAGGAGAAGAACACACCATTCGGGCCAGTAACCTGCGCTGGCGGTACGTGATCAGGGATAACCCATGGTTTTCCAGCTTCTCTGCCGGACAACTTTCCACCACGGGGCTGCAGGCACGAAGCATCCGCGGGGCAGCCATATCCAATGACCCCATCGAACCAAGGCGAATCTATGAAAGCTACATTGTGGATGGAAGCACGGAGCCCGATTCAGAGGTGGAGCTATACCTCAACAACCGCCTCATTGACTTCAGCAGGGCGGATGAAGCCGGTTACTACCGCTTTGAATTTCCCCTAACCTACGGCACAACCCAGTTGACCATTAACATTTACACACCCACGGGTGAATTGCGCACCATAGACCGGCGGATTCAAATCCCTTTTACATTCTTGCCAAAAGGAGAAGTGGCCTACCACCTTCAGGGTGGTTATACAGAAACATTTCTCGGTGAGACAGCGCAGGAACGCCTGCTGATTCATGGGGACGTGGCCATGGGGGTTACGGGCTGGCTCACCGCCAAGATCGGGAGCGAATACATTGAAGATTTCAATGAAGACAGGCCATTTACCTATGGCAGCCTTTCAGCCAGGCTTTTATCGCAGTACCTGGTCAATGTGGACATTGCACCCAATGCTTTTTACCGGGGCATTGCCTCGGTCATGTATCCCAACGGAAGGAGCCTCAATGTGCAATTCACCCACTATGATGGAAGTTCTGTATTTAATACAGGTGGAGCAGACCAGGACATCATCGCATCGTTTTATACGCCTTTTTCCCTGTTCAACATTCCCATGGGATTTCGACTTGGGGGTGATCACCGGTTTTTCGGGCCAAACAGCATGACCAGGTTCCGGTCTGACCTGAATATGAGATTGGGCAGGATGAATGTACGTTTTAACTACCGGGACGTCCTGTTGTATTCGGATAATGAATATGCCCTGGGGCAGGGACAATTGGCCGGAAGCCTCACCTATACCTTTCAACGCTCTGCTGGCATCCCTGTATTTGTCAGGGGGATGTTTATCAGGGGAAATATAACCTATAACACCCAGCTGGAATCCATAGAACAAGCAGATTTTCAGTTAAGCCGAAGCATACGTCAGCTGTCAAGGATCAACCTGCAGGCAGGCTATGATTTCAGGTCTGAACAGCATTATGTCAGGCTTGGTTTTATCATGGACCTGAATTCCATGCGGACCTCCACCAATGTGGATGTAAGCAACAACAGGGCCGTGGTCAGGCAAAACTTCAGGGGATCGCTGGGTTTTGACCGCAACCCCGACCGCATTGTTACCAGCAACCGAAATCAGGTGGGGCGCGCTGGTGCTTCAGTCATTCTGTTTGTGGATAACAACAA
>SLSG01000167.1 GCA_007130545.1 Bacteroidales bacterium
CGGGATGCTCTCCGCCCGTGGGTACAAGCTGGAACTCCTCTCCCCGAATGCACAGCAGAAAAAGCACATCGGGCGGGAATACCCTGCATTGCCGTTTCACCACTGCACATACGAGGACTTTGTTCCTGCCGGGACCTTTGGCACCATCATCAATTCGGAGTCCTTTCAATACATCAAACTGGAAAAGGCATTTGAGATCAGCCAGCATGTATTGGCACCGGGTGGCCGCTGGATCATTGTGGACTACTTCAGGCTGGGCAATGGCGGCCGCAATAAGTCCGGTCACCTGCTCGAGGATTTTCGTCGGATGGGGAAGGAGTCTGGCTGGAAGGTCCGCCACGAAGAGGACATCACCCCACACGTATTGCCTACCATCAGGCTGGCCAGCCTTTATGTACAGCGCTTTTTCATTCCTTTGATGGATTTTGGCTTTGAGAAATTCCGGGTAAAAAAACCCTGGCTGTATTATATGCTTTCGGGGATCAGGGAAAAAGCTATGGCAAAGACCGAAAAGGAAATGGCCGCGATCGATCCCGTAAAATTCCAGGAAGAAAAAAAATACATGTTCTTCATCCTGGAACGTTAAAAGAATATTTTGTAAGTCATCATGGGCATGAACCCCATTTGGTAGGAGGCGGTCACTTCTTCCCGCACCTGGTTCCAGCTTTCCACGAAGATATTCTGGTGGTTGGTGAGGTTCTGCAGGTCAATGCCCCACTCCTGGTTCAGGTTCCTGCCGTTCAGCCGGAAAGTAATCCGGGCATTCAGCCTGAAGTAGTTTGGGTACCGCCTCTCATAGGCGCTCTCCCAGTCATATACCAAACCGCCCTTTGCGGCTGATGCTTCCGCATCGATGGGGAGGTATCGCCTCCCCCCCGCCAGCACCCCTTTCAGATCAAGCTGAAGCAAGCTGCGCTCACCCAGTTTCCATTCATGCCCGGCCAGGGCATTGAAGATGTAATTGTTGTTGAAGGCAGAGTGGCGCCATTGATTGTCATACCCCCGGTTTCGGGCATCAAACACCGAAGCTGTCACCAGGTAGTAAAACCCCTTGCTCAGAAACTTTTCCAGTGTCATCTCCAGTCCGATGTTCCTCCCCCTGCCCTCGTTGACCATGCCATGGTATGCCTGAAACACAAAATCGCCCCCCGTGTTCAGCAGGGAGAACTCCGGACGGATGGCTGCAACGGGAATGTTGTAGAGGTTTTGATAATAGGCCTCAAGCTTCAGCCGGTGGTCGCGCCCCAGCAAGCGGTCGTATCCGGCCACCAAATGCAGGCTGCGGGAAAAATCCAGGTCTTGATTGGATTTCCGGTACACCAGGTTCAGGGTATCCACCAGCTCCTCCATAAAGTAAATGGCCTTCATCTGCGACTGGCTGTGCAGTCCCAAACCCAGGCTGAAGGTTTGTCCGGGTCTGGCTTCCCAGCGCATGCCCAGGCGGGGCTCCGCGGCAAAGCTGCCGTTCAGCAACAAGAGTGTGGAATGCATGCCTGCATTGACGACAAGTTCATTTGAGAACCGGTGTTGCCATTCCCCGAACAGCCTTGCGACACCAAAATTTCCGAGGCTGTTCATATAAAAGAAATACGAATCCCATGTAGCATTGTATTGCTCTCCCCGGTATTTTACCCGGTGCATGTCGAAGGCCAGTCCGGCATGGAAAAAATTCCTTGCATCCAGCTTATGGGAGAACCGGGAGCTCAGCCCGTATTTGATGTCATAATCCCGCTCCGCGATCACGTCCCGTTCCGGGTGCATTGCCAGGTCAATTATGTTCGACCTGTTCTCGATGCCGGAAACGGAAATACTGGTGGTCAGGCGTGATTCCCCGGGAAAATAGTGCACATGGGTCAGTCCGGCGACCCCTGCATCCGCTCCGAAGCGGACATCGGTTCCGGAAAAGCCAAAGGAGGTAGAATCACCCTTGCTGTCAAGCATTTCAATATAGCTCATCCCCCCGACCCCGAAGAGGGAGATCCTGCCCCTTTTCGTCGGAAAGTTCAGTTTGAAAGAGAGGTCCTTGTACTGGGGAACCGCCTCCCCGGTACCGAAACTCATGCCCAGCTCCTTGAGCACCTCCAGGGTGCTGTAGCGGAAGTTAACCAAATAGGAAGCATTGCTGCCGGATGAAAAGGGTCCTTCTGAGCCGATCTCAAAACCATTGAAGCCCACCTGGGCCGTATGCTCATGCCGCTGGTTGTTACCGTAGCGCATGCGGATATCAAAAGCACCGGCCAGGGCGTTGCCGAACTCTGCCGGGAACGCGCCGGTATAAAAATCAGAATTGGTCAGCAGGTTGTTGTTCAGCATGCTGATGGGTCCGCCTGTCGAGCCCATAGACCCGAAGTGATTCGGGTTGGGTACCTCCACCCCGTCAATCCGCCATAACAGACCAAGCGGGGAGTTCCCCCGGATGATGATGTCATTCCGCTGGTCGGATGCAGAGGACACTCCGGCAAAATTGGCGGCCATGCGGGACGGGTCGCCCAGGCTCCCCGCGTAGCGCTCGGTCTCCTCCACCGAGAAGGAGCGGGCGCTGACCGAAGCCATTTCATTCATGGGCTGGTCCTTTCTGACCTCCGGACGAACACTGACCTCCTGCAGGCGGTATACCTGCTCCTCCAGCCTGATGTACAGCACCAGTTCCCTGCCGCTGCTGAGCAAAAGATTGTTCATGATGGCCGGCGTATAGCCCATGGCACTAACCTTTATGTCTATCCTGCCAACAGGCAGCTTGGGCAGGGCAAAGGTCCCGTCAGCCGCGGCAGATGTGCCGGTGAACGGATCCGAGCCCAGGATGACGACGTTTGCACCCGGTATCGGGAGTTCGGTCTGGGAATCAATCACGGTGCCCCGGAAAGTAGTGGTGATGGGTCCCGTTGCATTTGCATGACACGCAAACAACAGGAAGAGAATAATTAAGATGTGCTGAACGCTCATTTTCATAATTGGGAATCTTATACTTTTTCGTTTTGTTCGCTGCCCTGTTCTTCCGCTGCCCTATTCATATTTCAGCGATTCTACCGGGTTTTCCCTGGCCTGGTGAATGCCAAGGCTGTTGACCGCCACCAGGGCGATGGCCAGACCAACAATGCCTGCAGTCGCAAAATACCAGACATTCAGGTCGATGCGGTACACAA
>SLSG01000177.1 GCA_007130545.1 Bacteroidales bacterium
CATGGTCTTCTCCCTCGGCATGTGCTTCGTCCTCATGGTCACAATCCTCCCCATGCACGTGCTCTTCATTCAGGGCATCCAGGTTGCGCACCTCTGTCTTTACGATGCCGGTGGCCACCACATGCCTGCCTTCAAGCTCCGGGTTGAACGACGGGGTAAAATCACCCAGCATGACCAGGATGCTGAATGCCTCGTCATCGGTCTGTACCACCCGCATCTTATCCCCGCTATGCCGGCAGATATGCCCGATAGTACCCTCGAAACTTACCAGGTGGTCTTCGAGTTCCAGGGGATTGCCCACGATTCCGGCGATCAGGTATTCCTCTGCCACGGCCTCTGCCTGCCGGGCATCCTGTGTTCCGCAGGAAACCATCAGTATCCCTGCGAACAATGCCAATAATGCTCTCTTCATTTTGCTGTGTTTAGGTTTTATTGGTTAATGGTTTTTTTATGATGAAAACCATTGCGAAATTACTTAAAATCCGGTTCAGTCACACAAAAAAACGCTAATTTTACATGACGGAACGCAGAGAACCAAACCTCACCAAACAGTGGCTTATGGCGGCATACGAAAACCAGACGGCAAGCATCCTCTCCGAATTTGAAATAACGGTGGCCAGAATCGTGCTGGCCTGCCTGGAGGAGCTTCCGGTGAACCTTGGGGTCAGGCGCACCATCGACGTGCTGAAAGGGAATCGTTCCCCTTTTGCCATCAACAATGACCTGTTGCAGCTAAAGACCTTTTCGGCCCTTACCGGTTTTACAAGGGACCAGCTGTCTGAGATCATCGACTCACTGATCAACCACGAATTGGTGGATTTTGAGAAGGAAATGCAGGACGGACAGTCCCATCCGGTTATCAGAATAAGCGAAAAAGGCCGTCAGTACCTCAGGGGGGAGTCCACCGGGACCATCCCTCTGCTGGATATTCTGGCTGACCGGGATGTGCCGGACATTCCGCAGGAGGACCAGGACTTGTTTTACAAGCTTAAGCTGACCCGCAGGCAACTTGCAGAAGAAGACGATTACCCCGCCTTTATGGTTTGCAGCGATGCGGTCCTGCGGTCCATTTGCCTGAAAAAACCATCGGAGCCTGACCAGCTGGAACGCATCAAAGGGGTCGGAAAGACCTTCATGCAGCAATACAGCAAACCGTTTTTGTACGTTATCCGGCAATACATCACCCGGGAAAAAGGATCCTAGAAGCTGATGGAAGTTAGATTAGGCGAACTGGCCGCCCTGTTTACCGCATGTTGCTGGACCGTCACCGCACTGGCATTCGAATCGGCCAGCCGCAAGGTCGGCAGCGTGGCCGTAAACATCATCCGCCTGGTCATGGCCCTGGTTCTGCTTACGTTGTTTTCCTGGATACGGCGCGGCGTTCCTCTTCCGGTCGATGCCAGCCTGCATGCATGGTTCTGGCTCGCCATGTCCGGACTGGCGGGATTCGTGGTGGGGGACCTCTTCCTGTTCAAGGCTTTTACAGTGATTGGTTCCAGGCTATCCATGCTGGTAATGACGCTGGTTCCCCCCATTGCGGCATTGACCGGATGGCTGCTGATGGGCGAGGTGCTGGGATGGATCCATATCCTGGGCATGACTATGACCATGTCGGGGATCGCCCTGGTGATCTTCCACAAGCATGCGGGCAAGCCAAATGCACCCGAAAGACCCCCCATAAAGGGCCTGCTTTTTGCTCTTGGCGGGGCCTTCGGACAAGCAATTGGATTGGTCCTCAGTAAGTTTGGGATGGGAGATTTCGATCCATTCGCCTCCACCCAGATCCGCGTGATGGCCGGCATATTCGGGTTCACCATTCTAATACAGGTTTTCCGCCGCTGGCTATCTGTCGGACAGGCCACCCGGAACCGCAAGGCCATGGCGCTGATGTTGCTTGGGGCCACATTCGGTCCCTTTCTGGGCGTCTCCTTTTCCCTGATCGCGGTGCAAAACACGGCCACCGGCATCGCCTCCACCATCATGGCCATCACCCCCATTTTGATCATCCCGCCCACATTGATATTTTTCAAACAGAAGATCAGCTGGCAGGAAGTGACGGGTGCGCTGGTCAGCGTGGGCGGGGTGGCACTGTTTTTTCTGTGAGATATCCACGGGAAACATTAAAAACAAGACATGCCGATCCGACGAAGAATATATATTAATAAAAAGACCTGGAAAGAGATTTCCCGCTGGCTGCCAAAGGCCGGGCTTTTTGCCGCATTGGCTGCGGTACTGGCCGTGGTCTTGCTCTGGCTGTCGGTCCGGCTTGGATTATTTGGTGAAATACCCTCGGTCAATGAACTGAATGCCATACAAAACCATAATTCATCAGAGGTATATTCGTCGGATGGAGTACTGCTGGGAAAATACTATTTCCTTGACCGCACGAGCATACTGCTGGATGACATCCCCCACCATACCATCGATGCCCTGATCGCCACCGAGGACATCCGGTTTTTCCGTCACCGCGGCACCGATTACCGCAGCCTGGGAAGGGTGCTGGTGAAAAACCTGTTAATGGGACAGCGCAGTGCGGGGGGTGGCAGCACGATCACAAGGCAACTGGCAAAGAACCTGTATCCGCGATTGGGCAAAGGAATGGCTGGTCTTGCTGCGGAAAAGATCCGGGAAGGGGTGATCGCGCGCAGGCTGGAGAAAGCTTACAACAAGGAGGAGATCCTGGCGCTCTACCTGAACACCGTACATTTCGGGGAGAATGTTTTCGGTATTTCCGCCGCCGCACAAAGGTTTTTCAACAAGCCGGCCCATGCGCTTCAACCCGAGGAAGGGGCCGTGCTGATAGGCATGCTGAAGGCAGGTACCACCTACAACCCGCGACTGTTTCCGGAGCGTTCACTGATCCGCCGCAATACGGTGATCGGGCAGCTTGAGAAGTATGATTTTATCCCGGCCGAAATGGCAGATTCCCTGAGGTCACTGCCCCTGCATTTCGACTACACCCCTCTGACCCATGCAGACGGACCCGCACCCTATTTCCGGGAGCGGCTGCGGCTGGAGCTGATGCGTTGGCTGGAAGAATACAATGAAACCCACGGGACGACCTACAACCTGTATACAGACGGTCTCAGGATCCATACCACCATTGATGCAGCGCTGCAGGCATTGGCGGAGGAAAGCTTCCAAAACCACTTGCTTACGCTGCAGACGCGGACTGACCAGCATTACCGCCTGGCCACTCCCGAACGGGTCAGTGCCTTGCTGGATCAGTTGGGCAGCAAGCCGGGCTCAGACCGGGACTCGATCTTTCAGGCGCAAATGCAGGTGCATGGCGCTCTGGTCTCTATCGAGCCGGGAACCGGGTATGTGCGGGCCTGGATCGGAGGCAAGGACATACGCAGGTTCCAGTTTGACAATGTGGTTTCCAGGCGTCAGGCGGGTTCTGCGTTTAAGCCTTTCATCTATGCGGCGGCACTGGAAGCTGGGGCCAATCCGTGCGAATTCATTACAAATGCCCCCCTTGTATTGGAAGAATACGGCCATTGGTCACCGAGGAATGTGGATGGCAATTACGAGGGATACTACAGCATGGCCGGTGCCATGGCCCGATCGGTGAACACGATCTCTGTCAGGTACCTGCTGCAGGCTGGTTTTACGCCGGCCATCAGCCTGGCAGAGCGGGCCGGCATGCAGGGTCCGTTTCCCAGGGTGCCCTCCCTGGCATTGGGAACCACAGAGGTGTCCCTGCTTGAGCTGACTGCTGCCTACTCGATATTCCCCGGCGCAGGAATTCCCGTGAGCCCGCGTTGGCTTTTACGCATCGAAGATGCAGAGGGGAACCTGCTATTTACGGCTCCGGGGCCTTCCCCCCTGCCCGCCTGCCTCACGCAAGACAACGCCCGGGTGATGAATGCCATCCTGCAGGGAGTCACCCACTACGGAACGGCGGCACAAGTGGGCGGACGCCTGGGTGCACGCATGGATGCGTCCGGCAAGACCGGCACCACACAGCACAACATCGACTCATGGTTCATTGGGTATACACCCGGACTGATCACCGGGGTGTGGACCGGAGTGGAAAATCCGGCATTTGCAAGGACCTATCCCCTGCCCTTCGGGTCTGCAGCTTCAGCTGTGCCAATATGGACCTCCTTCATGGAAAAGTCAAACCTGCTGCCTGCCACCAGGCACTACGCTTCGGGGAGATTTGATCCGCTTCCCGAACACCTGGCAGCCTTGCTGGACTGCCCCCACTACCTGGAAGAGATTCAAAGGGAATCATTGCTTGACCGGATATTCAGGCGGGAACCGGACCGCCAGGGCTTGGAACGGGAAGACAGCCTGGCCCCGCGCCGCCGAAGCCTGATCAGAAGGATTATAGAGGAATTATTTTAAAGTTTTTGTTGCATGGATGAGATCCAGACCGTGGCATTGGAAACCGATCCCCATACCTTATGGTCTTTTGCCGGATACCTGCTGCTGATTGTTGCCATTGGGATCTATTCTGCCAGGTTCTCTTCCATGGGAATCTCCAACTACTTCATCGGGGGCAGGAAAATGAGTATGCTGGTGGTCGCCCTTTCTGCAGTGGTGAGCGGGCGCAGCGCCTGGCTGCTGCTCGGGGTGACCGGGATGGCATTTGTTATGGGGATCTCCGCACTGTGGGCGGTGCTGGGATACACCGTGGTGGAATTTTTCCTGTTTTTTTTCTACGCACCGCGGATCAGGGCTTTCAGTGAAACACACGACTGCATTACGCTACCTGATTTTTTCTCGGCGCGCTTCGGGGACAAAAAAGGATGGCTGCGCATCATCGTGGTGTGCATCATCATCCTGTTCATGGTTGCTTACGTCTCTGCCCAATTCGTGGCCGGGGGAAAGGCCTTTCACTCCAGCTTCCATACCGGGGAAACCAACGGACTGCTGATCACCGCGGCCATCATCCTGTTCTATACCATGGTGGGCGGTTTTCTGGCGGTATCCCTGACCGACACAATACAGGGCATTTTTATGGTCATCGCGCTGATCGTACTGCCGGTAATCGCCATCATGCACCTGGGAGGGTTTGCGGAGTTCTACCACATGGCCGCTGCTTTGGAGGACGGTACATTTTTCAATCCCTTTGCCCTGGGTGCAGGCGCCCTGGCAGGATTTCTCGGAATCGGACTGGGTTCCCCGGGCAATCCGCACATCATTGCCCGCTATATGTCCATTAAAAACCCTGCCCGTCTGAAGATGGTGGCCCTTGTCGGCACATCGGCCAACTTTCTTATGGCCCTGGGGGCATTGGCCACAGGCATGGCCGGGAGATTGTTCTACCCGGAGGCTGCCATGCTCCCGGGAGGAGATCCGGAGAATATCTACCCCGTGCTGGCCAGCCAGCACCTCTCCCCCATACTCTTCGGGGTGGTCATCGCCTCCATTTTCGCAGCCATCATGTCCACCGCCGACTCTCAATTGCTGGTGGCCGCATCAGCCGTGGTGCGCGATATCTATGAAAAGCTCATCTGCAAGGGCAAGGCCCTCCCCCAGAAAAAACTGGTGGTGCTGAGCCGCCTGGTGGTGGTGGTGCTGGTGGTCATCTCCCTGCTGCTGGGACTGATGGCCGAGAGCCTGGTCTTTTGGCTGGTGCTGTTTGCATGGGCCGGACTGGGGGCTGCATTCGGACCCACCAGCATTCTGGCCCTTTTCTGGAAGGGGACCACCCGGCAGGGGGTGATGGCAGGAATGGTCAGCGGGGCCGTGTGCGTAATCCTGTGGAACCGCCTGCCGGCATTGTCCGGACTGATCTACGAGCTGATTCCTGCATTTTTGCTTTCATTCACCGTGACGGTCATCGTCAGCCTGGCGACCCGCGAAAAACTGGCCAAGCGCAAGGAGTGAGCCTTGCCTGCCTGGCCGGTAAAATGTTTGCGCCGCGGGCAGGTCCATCAGACCTGCCCGCGGCGCAAATACGGGGCGATTCAGCAACCAGGTATTAATACTTTCTACCGCATCCGGTGCATCCGGCCCGGACGCATGGCTTGTCCACGGCCTCCCCTCCCCATGGGTCCGACTGCCCGGGCGTCATAGATTGCACGCTGTTCATCCGTGAGCAGGGCACGGACCGCCTGCCGGTGTGCGGCAGCTTCTTTCAAATGGGCGGAACGAAGGCTTTCCATCTGGTCAATGAGGGCATCTACCTGGGCCATGTCCGGACTGGCCTGCACTGACAACTCACGCTTTTTGGCACGCAAGGCATCCATTTGTGCCCTGTGTTGCACGCCTTGTTCCAGGCGCTTGCTGCGCAAGGCGGAAATGGACTCCTGCTGCGCTTCACTAAGACCGGCAATGGCCAGGCATTGATCCTGCCTCAGCATCGCGCGCTCCTGGCGGATGGGTCGGTCGTAGGACTGCTGCCTGGCACCGGGGCGTCTCTGGGAAATGGCCTCGAATGCAGACAGCATTACAAATCCTGAAACCATGAGATATACAATTGCTTTTTTCATAATGGATAAAATATAGTGGTTAAACAATCGACTTTACTCTTTTGACTAAGTCAGACCGGAAAGGTTTAATGGACATAAACCGGGCAGGCTTAATGCGCTGCCGGACCGAAACAATTTTCCCTTATAGTTGTTGAAAATGAAAAGGATTTTTTACTTTTGTCTGCGATCAGAAACAGCACATCTTTACCCACAAAAATTAAATCGGCACAGATGAATAGGAAGGTTCTCTCCCCCAAGATTTTGATTATTAGCGGAATCATTTTGTTCGCAGCCATGATGCGACTGGTTCCCCACTACCCCAATTTTACACCCATCGCGGCCATTGCCCTGTTCGGAGGAGCCCATTTCGGGAAACGCTGGCTGGCCCTTTTTGTACCCCTCTTTGCCTTATTCATCAGTGACCTGTTCCTGGGCTTTCACGGAATGATGGTTGCCGTATACATCAGCTTTGCCCTGGTGGTAGGGATCGGGACGCTGCTGCGGAACAGGATCCGCATAGCACCTGTCCTGGGTGCCACCATCGGAGGTTCCCTGCTGTTTTACCTCGTGACCAATTTTGCGGTTTGGGCCGGCAGCCCTTTTTATCCGCAGAGCTTTGGCGGACTGATCAGCTGTTATGTTGCGGCCCTTCCGTTTTTCCACAGCAGCTTGCTGGGGGACCTGTTCTACAGCGGCGTCTTTTTCGGTGGCTACTACCTGGCTGAACAATACTATCCCGCATTGAAGCGGGCTTAGGTGCCTTTCAAAGGAATTCACGGGCTTTTTTTCCAATGCCATCCGTTGGTTTGTCATCTCCACGGATAATGCGTATTTTTGTGCTTAGGCAAAACCGACAAAACAAGTCCAGGTAACATGGCCCTCACATTTTTCAAGACTCCGAAGAACAAAAAGTTCAATTACCGGCCCCTTTACTATGACCAGAAAAAGGAGGAACGGGAAAAGCTGCAGAAAACCGCCCTGGAGGACAAGGGCCAGGATTATGAGCAGGCGCTGAGAGACCGCATGCGCATGCGTTGGAAAAGAAGTGCCGGGGCAACCGACAAAAAGGCATCCAACCAGCGGCTGGTCATCATACTGGTAGTCATCTTCCTGCTTTTTTACCTGGTCTTTTTCATCTAAGCCCTTTAACTGACCGGATCTTCCCATGCCTGACGTGATCAAACTTCTTCCGGACTCCGTGGCCAACCAGATAGCAGCCGGGGAGGTCATCCAGCGTCCTGCCTCTGCCGTCAAGGAACTGCTTGAAAATGCGCTGGATGCCGAAGCCACACAAATCCAGCTGATCATCAAGGATGCGGGGAAAACGCTGATCCAGGTGGTAGACAACGGACAAGGCATGACGGAAACGGACGCGCGCCTGTGTTTCGAACGCCATGCCACCTCCAAGATTACCCAGGCCAGCGATTTGTTCAATATCCGCACCATGGGATTCAGGGGTGAAGCCCTGGCCTCAATGGCTGCCATCGCCCGTGTGGAGGTGAAGACCCGCACAAAAGATGACCCCATGGGCACGGAATTGGTCATTGAGGCATCCACACTGATAAGCCAGCAGCCCTGCCAGTGTCAGCAGGGGACCAGCATTTCCGTAAAGAACCTGTTTTTTAATACTCCCGCACGCCGGAATTTCCTGAAATCAGAACAGGTGGAACGTGGGCACATACTCAGTGAGTTCACCCGCATTGCCCTTGCCAGGCCGGAAATCACATTCCAGCTCTTTCAGAATGGTCAGCTGACCCACCAACTGGATGGAAGCAAGCTAAAGCAACGCATTGTGAATCTTTATGGTAACCCCTACAACCAACGATTGGTGCCGGTAGAGGAAAACACGGAACTGATTCGCATCAGCGGCTTTGTCCTGAAGCCGGAATACGCCAAAAAAAAACGGGGTGAACAGTTCTTTTTCGTAAACCAGCGGTTCATCCGCGCAGCTTACCTGAATCATGCCGTGGAGCAAGCCTACCAGGAGCTGATCCCTGATGATATGCATCCTTCCTATTTCCTCTTCCTGGAGTTGGACCCGGAGCAGCTGGATGTGAATGTGCATCCGACAAAAACAGAGATCAAGTTTCAGGATGAGCGATATATATACCAGATTTTGAAAGCTTCGGTTAAACGCGCCCTTGGAAAATACAATATTGCCCCCAGCCTGGATTTTGAGAGGGAAACCGCTTTCGACCAGCTGCACATCGACCCTGCCGCCACGCCATCCCCGCCGCAGATCCGGATCAACCCGGATTACAACCCTTTTGAATCCGGTGCAAATCGTACAGGGACCGCTGGACGGGTGGACCCTGCCCAATGGGAGGAACTTTTCCGGACCAGGACGGAAGAGATTGCGTCTCCTTCCGGGGAGGGTGGATCAAGCATCCGGGTCCCATCCGACTGGGCCGAAACGGATAAGCCAGCGCCAAATAAACTTTTACAGCTTAGTCAACGTTACATTTTGGCAACGGTAAGGTCAGGCATCATGATTATTGACCAGCAAAGGGCCCACGAAAGGGTGCTGTTCGAAAGCTACCTGGAGAGGCTGGAAAAACAAAACGCTTCTTCCCAGCAATTGCTGTTCCCGGTTAACCTCCACCTGATCGATAACGATGCAGAGCTGTTCACCGAGATCCTGCCGCAACTCCAAATACTGGGGTTTCGGGCCAGCCGGCTTAAGCCGGGGACTTTTGTGATCGATGCCGTTCCGGCCGAAATGGACGGGAAGGAATCCGTACAGCACATCATGGAGGGCATTCTGGAAGACTACCAGATAAACAGGATCCAGGCCAAAGGGGACATACGGACCAGCCTGGCCAGGACCCTGGCAAAAAAAATGGCGGTAAGACATGGGAAGACACTTCAGGATGAAGAAATGAAGGCATTGATCGAAAACCTCTTCGCCTGCCGGATGCCATACCAGTCCCCCGCCGGAAAACCGACTGTCCAGCTGCTGGGCCTGGACGAACTCTCGGAAAAGTTTAAATAAGCTATCTTTGCAGGTACTTATGTTTAGCTATCACTGTTCAAAACCTAGATAAATGGCACAATTCCGACCTGGCGGGTTTAACCTGCTTCCGACCGTGGTCAAGAACCTGCTGATCATAAACGGACTGTTCTTCCTCGCCACCATTTCCCTGGGCAGCAGCCTGAACATGGACCTGATAAGGAGCCTGGGGCTGCATCTTCCGGGATCTCCGCGGTTTGAGCCCTACCAGCTGGTGACCCATATGTTCATGCATGCGAACTTTTCACACATCTTTTTCAATATGTTCGCCCTGTGGATGTTCGGTACCGCAATCGAAAACCTGATGGGTGGCCGCCGCTTCCTGGTGTACTACCTGATCACGGGCTTCGGGGCCGCATTTTTGCACCTGGGAGTGTCTTACATAGAGACCCTCAGCCTGAGGAACGAACTGCTGGCAGCAGGCTATTCCGCCGCAGATCTTCAGCGTTTCGTGCAGACCGGCAGCTATTCCGTTCTGCACGGCGTTCCGGAACGCACCGTCGTGCATTACCTGGCCAAATACTTTATCCCCACCGTGGGGGCCTCCGGGGCCGTGTTTGGCATCCTGCTGGCATTCGGGATGTTCTTTCCCAATAGCTATATCTACCTGTTCTTTGCCATCCCCATGAAAGCCAAATATTTCGTAATGGCCTACGGGGCCCTGGAGCTGTTTTCCGGTTTGTACCGTTCGGGAAGCAACATCGCGCACTTCGCCCACCTGGGAGGCATGGTTTTCGGCTTCCTGCTCATAATATACTGGCGCAGAAAAGGAGAGATCTTTTATTGATCCACCGGTAACCCGTTTTTGGAATGCAACCATCCATTTTCTCTGAGATCAGGCAATTCTTTTTCCGGGGGTCAGTACTGGCCCGTCTGGTGGGTATCAACCTGGCGGTGTTCCTGGCCGTGAACCTTATCCGGGTATTGTTCTTTCTCTTCGACAGCGGGGGCATTGGAGAAAACCTGAGCCAGTGGCTGGGCATTTCCTCCAACGTCCATGTGGTCCTGCACCGGCCGTGGACCCTGCTGACTTATATGTTCCTCCATTTTGACCTGTTGCATATTTTCTTCAATATGATCGTGCTTTACGTCGGGGGAAGGCTTTTTTCCGATTTTATAGGGTCAGACAGGCTGGTCCCGACCTATTTGTTCGGAGGCCTGGCCGGGGCGGTGTTTTATGTCGTGTCGTTCAATATTTTTCCGGCCTTCAGGGATGTTGTGGCATTCTCCGTGGCCATAGGCGCTTCGGCCTCCGTGCTGGCAATCTTCATTGCCATTGCCGTTTACATGCCGAACTACCAGCTGCCCCTGCTTTTATTGGGACGAATCAGGCTGAAGTACATCGCCCTGTTTTTTGTGGTGATGGACCTGATCAGTATTGACAAGGGCAATCCGGGAGGCCACCTGGCCCACCTGGGCGGAGCCGCTTGGGGATTTTTCTATGCCAGCCTGCTCAAAAGGGGCCTTGACCCGGCACGTGGCATCGGAGCGTGGATGGATGCGGTTGCCGGACTGTTCAGCAGAAGGCCCAGGATGCGGGTGGAGTACCACCGGGACCGCCCCATCACCGATGAGGAATACAACGACCAAAAGGCGGCGGACAGGGAGAAAATGGACGACATCCTGGATAAGATCTCCCGGTTTGGGTACGACAGCCTAACAAAGGAGGAAAAGCAGTTCCTTTTTAAAATGGGCGATCATAAATAAACACCACCGTACATGCATTTCAGGCTCACCAGTGATTTCTCTCCTACCGGCGATCAGCCCGAAGCCATTGACCAGCTGACCAAAGGCCTGAATGCAGGTGTGCCTTTCCAGACCTTGCTCGGGGTCACTGGCTCCGGAAAAACCTTTACAATCGCCAATGTCATCGAAAGGGTGCAGAAACCCACCCTGGTCCTTAGTCACAACAAAACTCTGGCCGCCCAGCTTTATGGTGAGTTCCGCCAGTTTTTCCCAGACAATGCAGTAGAATATTTTGTATCCTACTATGACTACTACCAGCCGGAAGCGTTTATCCCATCTTCAAACACCTATATTGAAAAGGATCTCTCCATCAATGATGAGATCGAAAAACTCAGGCTCAGCGCTTCGAGCACCCTGCTGTCGGGACGCAGGGATGTCATCGTGGTGAGTTCGGTCTCCTGTATCTATGGCATCGGCAATCCAAACGATTTCAACGCGAACATCATCCGGCTGACCACCGGGGAGGCCATAGGCCGGAACGCATTGCTCCACCGCCTGGTGGGTGGATTGTATAGCCGGACCCAGGTGGAGTTTACCCGCGGAACATTCCGCGTAAAGGGGGATACAGTGGACGTATTTCCTGCCTATGCAGACATTGCCTACCGCATCCTTTTCTGGGGGGACGAGATCGAAACCCTGGAATCCATCGTCCCGGATACCGGAAAAAAGATTCAGTCCCTTGACCACCTTGCCATATACCCTGCCAATATCTTTGTAACCTCCAAGGACAGAATGCAGCAGGCCATAAGGGAAATACAGGATGATTTGGTGGACCGGGTCAGCTTTTTAAGCGGTGATGGAAGGGCCCTTGAAGCCAAAAGGCTGGAGGACCGGGTAAACTACGACCTGGAAATGATCAGGGAACTTGGGTATTGTTCAGGCATTGAGAATTATTCCCGTTACTTCGACGGCAGAAAGCCAGGCTCGCGCCCCTTCTGTTTGCTGGACTATTTTCCGAAGGATTTTCTCATGGTGGTGGACGAAAGCCATGCGACCATTCCGCAGGTGCACGCCATGTACGGAGGGGACTTTTCCAGGAAGCAGAACCTGGTGGAATACGGTTTCAGGCTGCCGGCCGCCCTGGACAACAGGCCACTTAAGTTTGATGAATTCGAGTCCCTTATCAACCAGGTAATCTTTGTAAGTGCCACTCCGGCAGACTACGAACTGAACCGCAGCGAGGGCGTGATCGTGGAACAGGTAATCCGGCCAACCGGCTTGCTGGAACCCGAAATAGAAGTACGCCCCAGCCTGAACCAGATCGATGACCTGCTGGAGGAGATACGGCTGCGCATAGAGCGCAACGAAAGGGTCCTTGTAACCACCCTGACCAAGCGCATGACCGAGGAGCTGACGAAATACCTCGTACAAGCCGGTATTCTTTGCCGGTACATCCATTCGGATGTGGACACCCTGGAGCGGGTCGAGATCCTCCGTGATCTGCGCCTCGGAAATTTCGACGTACTGGTGGGAGTCAACCTGTTGAGAGAGGGACTTGACCTTCCGGAAGTCTCACTGGTAGCCATACTGGATGCCGACAAGGAAGGATTCCTGCGCTCCGAACGCTCCCTGATACAGACTGCTGGCAGGGCTGCCCGGAACCTAAACTCCAGGGTGATCATGTATGCAGATACCATCACCCGCTCCATGCAATTGGCCATCGAAGCCACGAATTACAAAAGGGAGAAGCAGCTACGGTACAACGAAATTCACCACATCACCCCTGCACAGATCCGTAAATCCGTTGAGGCCATACACGGCCAGACCTCTGTAGCAGGATCAACGAACACCCGGGGATATACGGAAAAGCAGGAGATTGACCTGGCCGCCGACCCCGTTGTAAGGTACATGACCAGGGAACAATTGCAGAAGGCCATCATCAGGTCCCGGAAAGAAATGGGTGCTGCAGCCAGGGAGTTGGATTTCATCGAGGCTGCCCGTTTGCGGGACGAACTGTTCGCACTGGAAAAATTATTCAACGAGAAATACCTCTAACATATGCAAATACAACTGCCCAAACCGCTCCAGCCCATGTTCTCCCCTCCCCCCAGCCCGTCCAATACCATTTTCATGGATTTTTCATCCGGCAACAAAGCTTTGGACACATTGGATTTGTCAGATACCCTTCAGATGAACCGTTTCGTCTTTGGGCAGATGGAGGCTGCGGGGGCAACTTACGGCTTCGGAGGATACCTGGAAGACCGGGCCATATATCGGAGAAGTACACACTTCACCCCATCAGACGGTCCTGCCAGAAGCATCCACCTGGGGGTGGACATCTGGGTTAAAGCAGGCAGTCCGGTTTTCCTGCCATTGGCGGGCAAGGTGCATAGTTTTCAGGTCAATGATACCTATGGGGATTACGGACCGACCATCATCATGGAACATACATTGCCAGGACAGACACTCTACACATTGTACGGACATCTGAGTCCGGATTCCCTGCAGGACCTTGTCCAGGGAAAAACCTTCCGGGCAGGGGAAGAATTGTGCCGGGTCGGAGACTTTCCAGTGAACGGGGACTGGCCGCCGCACCTGCATTTTCAGCTTATCACCGACATGATGGGAAATACGGGCGATTTCCCCGGCGTCTGCCTGCCGGAGGAAAAGCAGGCATACAAGGTGCTCTGCCCGGACCCCATTGTATTCTTTCCTGAACTCCATCGGTAAAATATGGGGCTGCCGATACATGAACAAAATTTGTAAATAGTACCAATTAAATCTTTAGTTTTGCATTTCCATTTTTAACCAAAAGGTACGCATCGTGGACGTTTTCGATAAAGCTATACATAAAATGGGACCTCTCGGGCAATACGCCGCCCAGGTCCACGGATATTTCACTTTCCCGAAACTAGAGGGGGAGATCTCTAACCGCATGGTATTTCAGGGAAAGGAAAGGCTGGTTTGGAGCCTGAACAATTACCTTGGCCTGGCGAACCACCCCGAAGTCAGAAAGGCGGATGCGGAAGCCTCAGCCACTTACGGACTGGCCCTTCCCATGGGTGCCAGAATGATGTCCGGACAATCCGACCTGCATGAGCAGCTGGAGCGGGAGTTGGCCGCATTTGTGGAAAAGGAATCGGCTTACCTGCTGAATTACGGATACCAGGGAATGGTCTCAATCATCGACTCGCTCCTCGACAGAAAGGATGTGGTGGTATACGACTCGGAGTCGCACGCCTGCATCGTGGATGGCTTGCGCATGCATTTGGGCAAGCGTTTCGTTTTCCCGCACAACAACATGGAAAACCTCCGCAAACAACTGGAGCGCGCAAGCAAGATCTGCGAGGAGACCGGGGGCGGCATCCTGGTGATCACAGAAGGGGTCTTTGGAATGTCCGGGGATCTTGGCAAGCTGGATGAGATCGTGGCCATGAAGAAGGATTTAAATTTCCGTCTGCTTGTGGACGATGCGCATGGTTTCGGAACCATGGGCCGGACGGGTGCCGGCGTTGCCGAGCATTTCGGGGTACAAGGGGAAGTGGATATATATTTTGGAACTTTTGCCAAGGCCATGGCTTCAATCGGGGCTTTCGTAGCCGCTCCGAAAGAGGTCATCACCTACCTGATGTACAATATGAGAAGCCAGATATTCGCAAAGTCCCTTCCGATGCCCCTGGTGGTCGGTGCGCTCAAGAGGCTGGAGCTGATCCGCAAGCATCCGGAACTGCGGGAAAAGCTTTGGGAGATCTCGACAGCGCTGCAGACGGGTTTGAGAGCCCGTGGCTTTAATATTGGCAATACCCAATCCCCTGTCACGCCGGTTTTCCTGAGTGGAGATACCGCAGAGGGGACGAACCTGGTTTATGACTTGCGGGAAAACTTCAATGTGTTCTGCTCAGCGGTCAGCTATCCGGTGGTTCCCAAGGGGGTTTTGATTCTCCGGTTGATCCCGACGGCGGTCCATACCCTGAAAGATGTGGAATGCACCCTGGATGCCTTTTCAATGGTAAAAGCCAAACTCGACGCCGGGGCATATGCCACAGGCAAGATTGTAAACATTTTCGAATAGCCGTCAGGCCCGGGTCCTGTCCAGATCCAGCACGATGCCGATGATGCGCCCGTCGCGGGACGGCTTGCCATCTGCATAGGTGGCATTGGAGAATATCCGCCGCTCCTGGCCGGAGCGGGTCAAAATCCGATAGGAAATGGAGAGCTTGTCCGACTCCCCTTTTTTTACCTTTTCAATAAATTCTTTAACCCTGGGAAGGTCTTCCTTTACAAGCTGCTTGTAGAACTCCTCTGTGGAATAATGCCGCTGGGACCCGGAGGGCACTCCCATGATCCCAAAGAAACCCGGGGAGAATATTTTCCGGTCTGTCTTCAGGTCCCACTCCCATTCCGCGATCCCAGCCATTTTTTTGATGTGGTCCAAATGTTCCAAACCTTTCTGAAGGTTGAGCTCCAGGTTCTTGATCTCTATGACCTGCCCGAGTTTCTCTGCAATGTTCTTGATCAGGATCTTTTCATTGATATGAAACGGGTCCTTGTTCAAAATTGGTTTATCTTCCAGGTAGCCCACCCGCAGAGAGCCCAGCTTCCTGCTCTGCCCCTTAATGGGAACAGTGTACGTCCACCTTGTATCCTGGAAGTTTTTTGAGGCATAGCGCAGGTCCCCGAAGGTGATTTCCACCCAGGCATCCCCGGGAAACTTCAGTCCGAACGGGATAATCTCCAGCGATCGCTCAAATATGGTATCAAAGGAGATCCCCGGTACATTGGTAATATCCGATATGTCAAACAGGCAGTCCAGCTGCTGTACCTTCTGGTTTAAATTAATCGTCAGATTGTGAAGTTTTTCCTCTGCCTTTTTCTGTTCAGAAATATCCGTCATCACGATGATGGCCCCTGGCATATGGTCATGCAAGGCATCCAGGTAACTGATGTTCAGGCTGGCCCAA
The DNA here is from genome assembly GCA_007130545.1 of Bacteroidales bacterium. GTDB lineage: Bacteria > Bacteroidota > Bacteroidia > Bacteroidales > UBA7960 > SLSG01. Next base: position 16,083 of record SLSG01000177.1, read on the forward strand.
AACATCTCCCCGTTCCCCCTTACCATCTGCACCTCTTCCCGGTGAGAGCAGCCCGGACGCTTAAGCTCGTAAGGCAACCCCAGCTTCTTGGCTTCCACGGGACTCAACACAAAATCCAGTATAGAACGGTTCAACATGGTCTGGGGCCTGGCTTTGAAGATGGTACAGGCACATTTGTTTATGAACCTGACCTGGTCTTTATCATCCGTAAAGATGAGGCCCTCGTTCATATTGGTTATCAACTTGTTGTACCTTTCTTCACTTTGTTTTAGCTGCAAAAAGCTCTGGTCACGCTCAGACAGATGCTTTTCCAGGGTCATTCGATGGCGCCGCTTTTTACCCTGCTTGTAAATCAAAAAAATAGCCAGGGTGGCCAACCAAAGGAACAGAAAAAACAGGGCTAAAAAATTCCAGTGCATGGTCTTGAGTGCTTGGTAACTTACTAATGAAGCCTCGAACGCTTGATCAAAAGAGAAAGCAGGATCTTTTCAAATCCTTCATTGATGTCGGATGGCACAAAATCTATGTGGTATTGCATGCATTTGAGCCGTATCTCATTTGAGAATTTTTGCATACGGTCCACGTATTGCTTTTTGATGTCTGCAGGATTAAGCTTCAGCTCCCTGCCGGTTTCCATATCCACGAATTTCAGCGGTCGGTTCTCATAGGCAAAATCCAGTTCCCTGTCCTTTTCATAAACATGGAAAAGAATGACCTCATGCTTGTTGTGTTTCAGATGCTGCAAGGCCGAGAAGAGCTCATCCGGTTCGGAGTCATTGTCCATCATATCGGAGAATATGACCACCAAAGAACGCTTGTGGATGTTCTCGGCCAGGTAGTGTAAGAGGCTGGCGGTATTGCTGGTCTTGTTGAGCACGAAATTTTCCTTTTGGTAAAGGCGTTCCAGGTGACCAAGCAATACTTTGTGGTGGAGGCTGCTGGACCTGGCCTGCGTATGCAGTTCCGTCTTATCGGAAACAATGCTGAGACCGACTGCGTCCCGCTGTTTGCGCAATAAAAAGGTGACCGCAGCTGCGGCCTCCACCGCAAAGGATATTTTTGAATGGGTCTGTCCCCCCTGGCCATAGGCAGGAAAGTACATGGAAGAGGAATTGTCAATGATCAGCTGGCACCGCAGGTTGGTTTCCTCCTCAAAGCGCTTGACAAATAATTTTTCCGTCCTTGCAAAAAGCTTCCAGTCAATGTTCCGGGTACTTTCACCCGGGTTGTAAATACGGTGCTCTGCAAATTCCACAGAAAATCCATGAAAGGGACTTTTGTGAAGGCCTGTAATAAAACCTTCAACCACTTGTCTGGCAAGCAGTTCCAGGTTTCCAAAACGTCTGGGGACATCCGGGTCAATCTTTTTTATCAAAGCCGGGGTGTTTTAATCATAGCAAACTTTCGATTTTGCCTGCCAGTACACTTTTGGGTACGGCCCCCACCTGCTTGTCAGCGATCTCCCCGTTCTTAAAGAACAAAATGGTCGGAATGTTCCGGATACCATAGCGCATGGCCACTTCCGGGTTGGCATCCACATCCAGTTTTCCGACAACCACTTTGTCTTTGTATTCCTCACCAATTTCCGATACAATCGGACCAACCATCCGGCAGGGGCCGCACCATTCCGCCCAAAAGTCAACCAGTACTGGCTTGTCTGTTTTCAAAACCAGCTCCTCAAAGTTGGAATCAGTAAATTCAAGTGTCATGATCTTAGATTTATTTTAATATTTCTGCTTGTAAAATTAATGGATTTCCGGAGATTGAACCTGAAAAGCCAATGCTTTAATTCAAACGGAATTTGATGTGGTATTGTTTAAGCAGTTCCTTTAAAAAACCAAGGGGCTCCACTTTAACCTTGCGGGAAAGCAGTTCCACCGAATTGTTCTCCAGCTGGTCCTGCAAAGTGATCCTTAACCTGGTCTTTCCCTTATGTTTGCGGATGAATCCGGTCAGGTCCGTCACCAATTCCCTGCTGATGTCGCTCACCGGCAGGACCAGGGTCAGGTTCTTCATCATTGAGTCTTCCATCTCGCTCAACAGGCTCATGCTTTGAACCTTAACCTCAAGCTGCCTGGGATTGAACCTGTTCTCCTGTATCCTGGCCCTGAGGAACACGTACTGCTGGTCCACCAGAAAATGTTTCATCTTCAGGTAGTCTTCCGCAAACAAGAACAATTGGTGGCTGTCAGAGTAATCTTCGATCTGAAAAGACCCATACGGTTTCCCGTTCTTGGTGTATTTGTGGGATGAACCCGTAATGATACCGGCAAATGCTATTTCCTTGTTCCTTAATGGGTACAGGTTCTTAAGATCCCCCACGCTGGCATTGCAGAATGCCTGCATTTGTATCCTGAAGTCATCCAGGGGGTGGCCGGAAATATACATTCCGGTTACCTCCTTTTCCTGTTTCAGCATTTCCAGCTTGTTCCACGATTCACAAACGGGTAGTTCCGGATCGGGGAACTGCACCTCATCATTCTCCTCAAATAGATTCATCTGGGAGGTGTTTTCCCGCTGAATAACCTGGTTGGTATGCCGGATGATCCGATCAATAAAACTGGTTAGCCCGTTGTCATCAGAATGAAAAAACTGTGCCCGGTGACAGTCCCTGAATCCGTCAAAAGCACCGGCCCTGGCAAGTGCTTCAAAGACCCGTTTGTTGACCGTGCGCAGATTAACCCTTTTGGCAAAATCGAAAATGTTCAGGAAAGGTCCACCTGATCCCCGTTCCATAACGATATTCTCCACTGCCCCTTCCCCGACGCCTTTGATTGCCCCAAGCCCGAAACGGATCTCTCCCTGGGGGTTGACGACAAAATTGAAGGTACTTTCGTTGATATCCGGTCCCAGCACCGGAATTCCCTGTCGCTGGCACTCCTCCATAAAGAAGGTAATCTTCTTGATGTCGCTGAAGTTGTGTGTCAGAACTGCAGCCATGAACTCAGCCGGGTAATTCGCCTTTAGGTAGGCAGTCCGGTAGGCCACCACCGAATAGGCCGCTGAATGGGAGCGGTTGAAACCGTATTCGGCAAAACGGGCCATCACTTCAAAAATCCTTTCCGCGGTTTCCGCCCCGATCCCCTTCTTTGCCGCCCCTTCCATGAAAAAGGCTTTTTGGCGCTCCATTTCGTCCTTTTTCTTTTTCCCCATGGCCCGCCGGAGAATGTCCGCACTGGCCAGCGTAAACCCCGCCATGATCTGTGCTGCCTGCATGATCTGCTCCTGGTAAACCATGATGCCGTAAGTCGGTTGCAGGATCTCCTCCAGCCAGGGATGGGGGTATTCTACCTTCTGCCGGCCATGCTTACGGTTGATGTAGAGGGGAATGAACTCCATGGGGCCGGGACGGTAAAGCGCATTCATCGCAATAAGGTCCTCTATGTTGTTGGGTTTCAATTCCTTCAGGTATTCCCGCATCCCCACAGATTCAAACTGGAAAGTTCCAATGGTGTCCCCGCGTTGATACAGGGCAAAAGTGTCCGGGTCATCCAGCGGGATCTTCTCAATGTCTATCTCGCTTCCAAAGCGCAGCTTAATGTTCTTGACGGCATCCTTGATAATGGACAGGGTTTTTAGACCCAGGAAATCCATTTTCAGCATGCCGGCCATTTCAACAAATTTTCCCTCGTATTGGGTAACCGGAAGTTCTGAATCTTTTTGCGTGCTGAGGGGAAGCCAGTCCAAAAGATTGGTCGGTCCGATGATCACGCCGCAGGCATGTACCCCGGTCTGCCGTTTGGAGCCCTCCAGCATTTTGGCATATTTAAGCGTTTCACTGATCAGGGGGTTGGGATCGTTCAATGCCTGGGCAAGTTCCGGAACCTCCTTGTAGGCAGATGCCAGGGTGGTGTTGACCCGTTCAGGAACCAGTTTGGCCAGGCGGTCCGCCTCCGGCAGGGGAAGTTTCAATACCCTGCCCACATCCCTTATGGAGGACTTGGCGGCCATGGTCCCGAACGTGACGATCTGTGCCACACGATCCCTGCCATATTTGCTGATCACGTATTCCATCACCCGCTCCCGGCCTTCGTCATCAAAATCGATGTCAATATCCGGCATGGAGACCCTTTCAGGGTTCAGGAAACGTTCAAAAAGCAGGTTGTATTTGATTGGGTCAATTGCAGTGATGCCTGTACAATACGCCACCACAGACCCGGCTGCGCTTCCCCTGCCGGGTCCGACAGCCACCCCGATCGCCTTGGCCTCGTTGATGAAATCCTGAACGATCAGGAAGTACCCGGCAAACCCCATTTCCCGGATTACCCCAAGCTCAAAGTCCAGGCGCTGCCGGACCTCATCCGACACTTCAGGATACAAGCGGGAAGCGCCTTCATAGGAAAGGTGGGCCAGGTATTTATCCTCGGAGGAGAACTCCCCGGGCAACGGGAAGCCGGGCAGCATCACTTTTTTTGCCCTGATCTCAAAATCCTCTATCTTTCCGGCAAGTTCTGCGGTATTGGCAATGGCTTCCGGGATGTCCGCAAAAAGCCGGGCCATTTCCTCCCTGGTTTTGAGGTATTCATTGCCGGTATACTTCATGCGGTTCTCATCATCCAGGTCCTTTCCCGTCTGCAGGCACACCAGGATATCATGGGCCCTGGCATCCTCGGCATTCACGTAATGACAATCGTTGGTGGCGATCAATTTCACTCCGTGCTTCCGCGCCAGGCTAATCAGGGCCTGATTGACGGGTTCCTGCTCCTCGAGTCCGTGCCGCTGCAGCTCCAGGTAAAAGTCATCTCCAAACACTTCCAGGTACTCCAGTAACAACTCCTCCGCCCTTTCAATACCTTTCTCCATAATTGCCTGCGGAATCTCCCCGCCAAGGCATGCAGAAGAAGCGATGATCCCTTCATGGTAGCGAATCAGCAGTTCCTTGTCAATTCTGGGCGTATAATAAAAACCTTCCAGGTAGCCAAGGGACACCAGGCGGGAAAGGTTCTCATACCCCTTGCGGTTTTTAGCAAGCAGGATCATATGATATCCGCTGCGGTCCTCCCTCCCCCTTTTTTCCATGCGGCTGCCATCTGCCACATAGACCTCACATCCGATGATGGGTTTGATTCCGATCTTTTTGGCATAGTTTGAGAAGTGAAACACCCCGTACATATTTCCGTGGTCTGTGATCGCCAGGGACTTCATGCCATCTGCAGCTGCCTTGTCCAGCAGCGGCTCTATCATCGAAGCCCCATCCAGGATGGAATATTGGGTATGTACGTGAAAATGGGTGAAATCGGGGATACTCATCTAGGTCAAAGCGTTATTGAGGGCCCGTAAAAATATATAAAAATTCCGGGGAGTGGGCCCGGAATTTATCCACAATACGGAAGTTTTTATCAAGTCCCTGATAAAGAATGAAAAGAAAGCTTTTTTATTTTGGAAAAAAACCGGATATTTGCACCCCTGAATTACATGTATTATTTAATTATTCAATTACTATTATGCCAACAAAAATCAGACTACAGAGAAAGGGTAAGAAGGGACAGCCTTTTTACCACTTGGTAGTTGCGGATGGTCGTGCACCCCGAGACGGAAAATTTATTGAGAGACTTGGCACTTACAACCCCATGACCCACCCTGCTACCATTGATTTGAACTTCGACAGGGCCCTTTACTGGGTGCAGGTTGGGGCACAACCCACTGATACTGCCCGCAGCATTTTGTCCAACCAGGGCGTAATGTTCAAGCACCACCTGATCAAGGGCATCGAAAAGGGAGCCCACACAGAGGAACAGGTAGAAGAGAAATTCTCAGCCTGGATGAAGGAAAAAGCCGAAAAACTGGCCAATGCATCCAAGGAAAAAGAATTGAGCGAAAAGGAACTGGCCAAAAAACGCCTGGAGGAGGAACGCAAAATCAATGAGGCCAAAGCGGAGGAACTGTCTAAAAAACGCGCCAAGGCCAGCCTGAAATCTGAAGAGGTTGCTGAATCCCCCGAAGAGGCACCAGCGGATGAAGCTCCTGCTGCCGAAGCCAAAGAGGAAGCTCCCGTTACCGAAGCCAAAGAGGAAGCTCCTGCTACCGAAGCCAAAGAGGAAACTCCCGCGGCCGAAGCCAAGGAAGAAGCTCCTGCTACCGAAGCCAAAGAGGAAACTCCCGCGGCCGAAGCCAAGGAAGAAGCTCCTGCTGCCGAAGCCAAGGAAGAAGCTCCCGTTGATGAGGATAAAAAGGAAGAAGACAGCGGGAAGAAAGCCGAATAAACCGGAATCCATATTTCCCCCTGATGCAAACGTCCGATTGTTTTTATCTGGGCTACATTAAAAAGCCATTCGGTTACAAGGGAGAGGTCAGCATTTTGCTGGATGTGGATGACCCGGGCGCATACCAGAATCTGGAATCAGTTTTCGTCCTTGTGGAGGGAAAACTGGTTCCTTTTTTTATTTCAAAGATCTCATTCCGCCCGAACAGCAACGAGGCGGTGGTCCAATTCAGAGAATCGGCATCCGAGGAGAAAGCTTTGCACATCAGTGGATGCGAACTTTACTTGCCGGTAGAATTCCTGCCGCCATTGACAGGCAATAAATTTTATTTTCACGAGGTGATTGGTTACGAGGTGCGGGAAGCAACGAGGGGAAGGATCGGCCAACTCACAGGCATATTGGACTATCCAGGCAATCCGGTGTTCCAGGTAAATGACGGAAAAAATGAGATCCTTGTTCCTGCCAGGGATGAATTCATCCTAAAGATTGACCGGAAAGAAAAAAAACTTTTCCTGAAAACCCCGGAAGGCTTGATCGACCTTTACCTGTCAGACCTTTAACTCCTCTCCTTCTGACCGTGCAATAATGACTGCGCCGCAAGAGTCACTCCAGACATTTACCGTGGTGCGGAACATGTCGAGAATCCTGTCCACTGCCAGTATAAGTCCCACCCCCTCGAGCGGTAAACCGACCGCAGACAGAATGACCGTGATGATGACCAGTCCGGCCATAGGAATTCCTGCTGCCCCGATCGAAGCCAGCAATGCCGTGACCATCACAATAAGTTGCTGCAGAATGCTAAGCTCTATCCCGTAAGCCTGGGCAATAAACAATACCGCAATACACTGATAAAGTGCGGTACCGTCCATATTGATGGTGGCTCCCAGGGGAAGTACAAAACTCGTCGTTTTGTTGGATACACCACTGTTAAATTCCAGGGCCTCCATCGTCAGCGGAAGTGTGGCACTGCTGCTGGATGTCGAAAAGGCCGTCAGCAGGGGCACACTCATTCCACGGGCATGTTTGACCGGGTTTGACCGCCCCAGGACTCTTACCAGCAGCGGAAGCGTGATAAAGGCATGAATGAACAGCGCCCCGATAACCGTCAGCATGTAAATACCCATCCGTCCGAATATGTTGAGCAGATTGTCCGCATGTTCGGCAACCAGGGCAGAAACGATCCCAAAAATTCCCAGCGGGGTAAACTTGATGACGAACATGGTGATCTTCATCATGATCTCAAAAACCGAATTGAAGAAGTTGACGATGGGATCCCGGTAAACAGGTGCTACCCTGGTGGTGAAAAACCCAAAGAAAATGGCAAAGAAGATAATGGCCGGGAGATCGGTATTGGCAAGGGATTCGATGATATTCGTCGGAATGATCTTCAAGAGGGTCTGGCCAAAGGAATCCCGTCCCACATCCAGGCCCTCTACCACTGCACTCAGCCCCAGGTCCGCTCCGACCCCGGGCTTTATCAGGTTGACCAGCACCAGACCCGTCACGATCGCAAATATACTGGTCATCATATAATACAGCATCGTCTTCAGGCTCATTCGCCCAAGGTTCTCCGCTGAACCCAGGCCAGTCACCCCGGAAACAATCGAGGAGAAGATCAGGGGAACGATAATCATCCTTAGCGCACGGAGGAAAACATCCCCCATCCAGGAAACGTACTTGACGTAATCTGTAAAGACCACGCCGAAAAAAATACTAAGAATCAATGCGATCAGAATTTGCCAGTGCAGCTTGATTTTTAACATCCTATGCCAGGTTTAAATCCAGGAATCCTTATTAACCCGGCAATATTACAAAAACAATCGCCAATTCACTAATCTTTTTTGGGGCTTTGGTCCGCAGTGAAATATTGTCACTTTTCCGGCGATACTCCATGTCAATATGACGGAATTTCCCCCTGACTCTGTGATGGTTTGGCTTTTGCAGGTGCCTCGATATGGAAACATCAAAAAATAGGAACAATGACCAGGCGCATACTGCATTGGGTCTGTTCGCGAATAACCTTAACCAACTGGCCCATTCAGGGAAACTGGATCCGGTGATCGGACGTGACGAGGAAATCAGGCGCATTTTGCAGATTCTGTCCCGCCGGACCAAGAACAATCCCATCCTGATCGGTGAGCCCGGGGTCGGGAAAACAGCCATAGCAGAGGGACTTGCTCACCGCATTATCAATGGGGACGTTCCTGAGAACCTGAAAAGTAAGACAATTTTTTCGCTTGACATGGGGGCGCTGATTGCAGGAGCGAAGTACAAGGGCGAGTTTGAGGAACGCATCAAGGCCGTGATCAGGGAAGTTGTGGCTTCAGCAGGTGAATATGTCCTTTTCATTGATGAGATCCACACCCTGGTAGGTGCCGGGGGTGGTGGCGAAGGAGCCATGGATGCGGCAAACATTCTGAAGCCTGCACTGGCCCGCGGGGAACTCAAGGCCATTGGTGCCACCACCCTGAAGGAATACCAGCGGTATTTTGAAAAGGACAAGGCACTGGAAAGGCGGTTCCAGACCGTATTGGTGGATGAACCTTCAAGGCAGGATGCTGTCAGCATCCTCAGGGGGCTCAAGGAAAGGTATGAAACCCACCACCAGGTCAGGATCATGGATGAAGCCATCGTAGCTGCGGTGGACCTGTCTTACCGCTATATCTCTGACCGTTTTTTGCCGGACAAGGCCATCGACCTGATCGACGAGGCAGCTGCCAAGCTCCGTCTCGAGATGAATTCCCTGCCCGAGGAGCTGGATGAGGCAGAACGACGCATCCGGCAGCTTGAGATCGAAAAGGAGGCCATCAAGCGCGAAAAGGATGATGTGAAGCTCAGGCAGCTTTCACAGGAGCTGAAGTCCATGCAGGCAGAAAGAGACCGGCTCAGGGAAAAATGGTTGAAGGAAAAAGGCATTGTGTCGGAGATCCAGTCGTTAAAGGCGGCCATTGAAAAATACCGGTTCGAAGCAGACCAGGCAGAACGCAATGGCGATTACGGGAAAGTGGCCGAGCTCCGCTATGGAAGGATTAAGGAAGCAGAGGAATCACAGCAAGCCCTGCATCAAAAGCTCCGTGGAATCCAGTCTGATTCTGCCCTGATCAAGGAGGAGGTGGCGGCAGAAGACATTGCCGATGTGGTGTCGCGCTGGACTGGAATCCCGGTTTCCCGGATGCTGCAGAGTGAAAGAGAGAAACTGTTGCAGCTGGAGGATGAATTGCACAAGCGGGTAGTCGGACAGGATGATGCCATTGAAGCGGTATCGGATGCCATCAGGCGAAGTCGTGCCGGGCTACAGGACCAAAAGAAGCCCCTGGGTTCATTTATCTTTCTGGGAACGACGGGGGTCGGGAAAACGGAATTGGCCAGGGCCCTGGCAGCTTTCCTGTTCAATGATGAGAATGCCATGGTCCGGGTCGATATGTCTGAATTCCAGGAGCGGCACGCGGTCAGCAGGTTGATTGGGGCACCGCCGGGCTATGTAGGCTATGAGGAGAGCGGACAACTCACCGAGGCGGTCAGGAGGAAGCCCTACTCAGTGGTATTGCTGGACGAAATAGAAAAAGCCCATCCCGATGTGTTCAACATCCTGCTGCAGGTGCTGGAAGACGGCAGGCTTACGGACAATAAGGGCCGGACGGCAGATTTTAAGAACACGATCGTCATCATGACCTCAAACATCGGGTCGGATTTGATCCGGCAGAGAATGGAAAGCCTGAACGAGGACAACCGCGAGGAGCTGATAAGCCAAAGTCGGGAGGAAGTATTTATGTTGCTCAAACAAACCATCCGGCCGGAATTCCTGAACCGCGTGGACGAGATCATCATGTTCAAACCCCTGACCCGGGAGGAGATCAAGGCCATTGTAGGGCTTCAGCTGGAACAGTCGAGGCAAATGCTGGAAAGCAATGGCATCGGATTACTGGCCGGGAAAGAGGTGGCTGACTGGCTGGCAGAAAAAGGATATGATCCGCATTATGGGGCCAGACCCCTGAAACGGGTGATTCAACGTTTCATACTGAATAGCCTCTCCCGGGAAATTGTGGGCGGGACCGTCAGCAGGGGTGACTCGGTCCAAGTGGAGGTGCAAGACGGTAAATTGGTCTTTAAAACCTCAAAAAAAGAATAAGAATTGGTATTTTTGGGGAAAATTCCCCCGGACCATTGAATACACCGCTGTTTATTGCTCGTCGCCTGGGACATGTGAGGGACAAAAAAAGCTTTACCAGGCTTATCAGGTCCATTGCCATTTTAAGCATCGGCCTGAGCCTGGGCGTGATGATTATCTCCATCGCCGTGGTCACTGGTTTCCAGCGGGAGATCAGGGAGAAGGTCATAGGCTTCGGTTCCCATATTCAGATTACCCATTATGATTACAACCTGACGGCTGAATTCAGGCCGGTGGACAGCAATCCGGAATTCTTACCGGATTTGCTGGCCCTGGATGGTGTCCGGCATATACAGGTCTTCGCCACAAAGGCCGGCATCATACGCACCGGGGAAGACATCCACGGGATTATTTTCAAAGGGGTTGGCAGCGATTTTGACTGGGACTATTTTCAACGACACCTGGTGGAAGGCAGCTTGCCTCAGTTGCATGACAGCGTCCGGTCGGACCAGGTGATTATTTCCCGGTTTATTGCGCAGAGGTTACAGCTTAAAACCGGGGATGACCTGGTTATTTATTTCATACAGGACCCTCCCAGGGTGCGCAGGCTTGGGATTGGCGGCATCTATGAGACAGGACTGGAGGAGCTGGACAAGCTTTTCGTACTCGGGGATATCGGCCACATCCAAAGGCTGAACGATTGGAATGTGGACCAGGTTGGAGGTCTGGAGATCCTGCTCAGTGATTTTAACCGGCTGGAGCAGGTTCACCAACAGGTGCTGGAGCGGATCCCCTATAACCTTGACGCCAGAAACATCCGGCAGATCTACCCCCAGATCTTTGACTGGCTGGCCCTGTTGGATATGAATGTTTATGTAATCCTTTTTCTGATGGTCCTGGTGGCAGGAATCAATATGATCACCACCCTTCTGATCTCCATACTGGAAAAAACCAGGCTGATCGGCATCCTGAAAGCCATGGGAGGCAGAAATCTTTTTATCCGCAAGGTTTTTCTGTACCATGCGGGAATGATCATCGGCTGGGGCCTATTGCTGGGCAACCTCCTGGGTATTCTGCTTTCCCTTACGCAAGCCAGGTTTGGACTGATCAAACTTCCGCAGGAATCCTACTACGTCACAGAAGTGCCAATAAACCTTGAAATAACCCACTTGCTATTGCTAAACACAGGAACCTTTCTCCTGTGCATGGGCATGCTGATAATCCCCTCCTTCATTGTTTCCCGGATCGACCCGGTAAAGGCGATAGAATTCAAATAAGCATTGATTGTCCGGGGTCTGGCGGGGGGCCTGATTCTCAGAAAAGCAATCCGACACTTAGAATGGTCTGGCGGGGCCTGAGGTCAAAGTCCATGCGGGTCCCCATGATTGTGACCCCGTTACCCAGTCTGGTCAGGCTGCCTTCGTAACGCAGGTCGATCAGCAATGAACCGAATTTTATCCCCGCCCCAAGCTGAAAACCCACGGTGGTATCTTCCAGGTGTGGACGTTTTTCCAGCTGAATTGTGGAAGTATCCGAATGGTTTAGTAACAGGGAAAAAACCGGTCCTGCCCCCAGCCGCAGCGGACCAATAGAGATCCCTGCCAATAGAGGCATGCTAAGGTGCTGGTATTTCAGAAGATAGTAATCATCTTCATGTTCGAAACCGGAGATTTGCAGGTGCATATCCCGGCCGGTACTGACATAGACCAATTCCGGCTGGAAGAAAAACCCCATGAATGACATCGAGGCCACAAATCCAATATGGTAACCTGAATACGTATCTCTCAGGAATGTAAGCCTTTCACCATTGGCTGTGGCCACAATATCAGATGGCAAGCTGCTGAAATTCAATCCGCCTTTGAGTCCCGCCTGGAAGGGTCCGGCATCCGCAAGCAATGGGGACAGGAGGATAAGGAAAACAAGAATTGGCTTTTTCATGGCTGTGGTGGCTTTCTTAAATAAACTTGGTAACAGCCTGAATTATTTTACAAATACAAAAAAAGCCGGGTTTTTCCCGGCTTATGGCAGATTTCACAGATCAGGATTCCCGCAGAATCTTAAGCTTTTCCTCAAGCAAAGCGATCTCCTGTTTTCCCTTTTCGATCTTATCCTCGAATTCTGCCTTCAGGATGTCTGCCTTTTTAGAGCTGGCAAAAAAGCCGATGTTGTTCTCCCAGATCTTGATATCTGACTGAATGGAGTTGATCTTATTGGTCAGGAAATTTCTTTCCTTATAAAGGATGTTGTCACTTTGTGGACTGCTTTTGATGTTCTCCACTTTTGAGCGGAAACTCAGGGTGCTTTTCGCCTTCTTGGAGATGTTAAGCACTTCAAATTGCTGATCGATGGCCTTCCGGAACTCGGTTTGTACCTTATCTTTCTGCTTGATGGGAACATGGCCTATGTCCATCCATTTCCGCTGAAATTCCTGAAGGACGTCCAGGTTTTTGGCATTGTCATCCGAGTACGCATGGGATTTAACCTGCTCAATCAATTCCAGTTTTTTCACCAGATTCTCATCCTGTTTTTCCCCTATATTGGAAAAATGATCTGACTTTTTATTGAAGAATTCATCACAAGCAGCGCGGAATCGTTTCCAGATCTTATCAGAGAATTTGGCAGGTACCGGACCGACCTTCTTCCATTCCTTTTGAAGGGAGATCAGTTCCTCAGTGGTGGCCTTCCAGTCTTCACTCTCCTTCAGGGCCTCGGCCTGCATGCACAGGTTCAGTTTCTGGTTGTAGTTCTCGGTCTGAATGTCCTTGTATTTCTTGAAGAATTCCTTCTTATTCCTGTAGAAAGCATCCAGGGACGAACGGAATCGGTTCCAAACCTCATTGTTCACTTTTTTGGGAGCAAAGCCAATGGTTTTCCACATCTTGAAAAGCTCATTGATCTCATTGGTTTGCTGTTGCCATTGCTTTGGTGAGGCAGGTGTTGTGGCGGCTACGAGCTCTGCTTTTTCGCAGAGCACCACCTTGGCTGCATAATTGTTATTCTGGTCATCGCGCAATGTATCATAATACTCCTGTCTGCGCTTGTTGAGCTTATCCGTGGCCGCTTTAAAACGATCCCAGATCTCGTCTTTCTTGTCTTTCGGAACGGGGCCGGTTTCCTTCCAGGCCTCATGAAGCTTCTGAAGTCGCTGAAAGGATTTAGTTATCGAGGATTCCAGCAGAAGCTCCTCTGCTTTTTCACACAATTCGGTTTTGGCCTCCAGGTTCTTTTTCAGGTCAAGGTCTTTCAGCTCTTTATTGATCTTGACCTTGTCAAAGAATTTCTCCACCAAAAAATGGTAATTGTTCCAAAGGGTTCCTTTGGCATTCTGGGGCACGGCACCAACATTACGCCATTCTTCCTGAAGGTCGCGGAAAAGGTCGTAGGTTTTCTTTAATTCCTCCTCTGATTCAATCAGGCTTCGCAAATCCTCAAGTATGCGCTCCTTGACAGCAAGGTTTTCCTGTTTTTGTTGCTCCACCGCCTGGTCGAACAATGCCTTTTTTCCCCGGTAGATGGCAAATGCCTTGTCAAACCGTTCGGTCAGCGGATCCGCAGGAGCTTCGGGGGCCGCCTCCGGCTGTTCACCGGATTCGGGTTCCTCCGTATCGCCTTCCTCCTGAATACGTTTCTCAAAGTCCGCAATGCTTTCCTCCTTTATCAGTTTACGGAAAGCAGCCTTTACATAGCCAATATGGGTACGGATGTAGTTGACATCTTCCTCCATGATCAGGGCTTCGGCCACCTCCACAAGTTCCTCCTTCGAGAGGTCTGCATACTTTTCAGCAAGGTCTTCGTCCTTCTCCGCTTCCCGGGTTTTTTCTTTATGTGCCACTTCCTTTACTTCGGGCACAGGGGGCTCGGCTTTAGGGGCCGGAACCTCAGTTTCGGGTGCAATTGGTTCGGCTTCAGCCGCAGGAGCTTTGGCCTCAGGCGCGGGCTCGGCCTCGGGGGCCGGTGCCTCGGGCTCGGCCTCGGGCTCGGGCTCGGGGGCCGGTGCTTCGGATTCGGCCTCGGGGGCCGGTGCCTCGGGTTCGGCCTCGGGTGCCTCCGGAGCTTTATCAGATTCTTTGTCGGAAGTAGCCTTGGATTCCGACTTTTTGGCGGGGGTTTTCTTTTTTGGGGCGGGTGCCTCTACTTCGGCCGGCTCTTCCGCATTGGCTTTTTCCGCCTCAGGTTTTTCATCATTTTCGTTAAAGGAGGCCCCTTGGGGGTTCAGACGCTCCTCCGTTTGCCGGGAAAGATCTCCGGCATCCGGAGTAAGATGCTCTTTGTTTTCCATCAAAAAAGAAAATTAAAAGTTACTAATTAAAGTTGAGGAAGAATGTCTGCGTTAAAATGCTGTTTTATAAATTATAGCATGACAACCATATTCCGGTTTGTTCCAGGTTCCAGTTTGCAAACCACAAAAATAAAAAATTATTTCGTGGCAATCGATGTTTTTCAGGAATAATCAGTGGGACTACCGCAAGGGTTTGGGGTTGAATATCAGGTAGCCGAAATTAAAGGTGAATGAAAGTCTGTGTTCATTGCGGTCAAAATAGTTCAGTGTCAAGCCAAGCGGTCCGATCGGGGTATTCACGATGATGGCCGTTGAGATCAGCAAATACCGGTTATCCAGCCTGGGACCCTGAAAGGCCCTGTTTTCTTCGTCCTCCAGAATCTCCCTGAAAGGCTGGAAAACATAGGGTTCCAAACGAAGGTCGATGTTTTCGGTGATGGAATATACGCCCTGAAAACCGACCACCAAAAAGGAATTGGCCCGGTACCTTGGCAGAAAAAGGGTCCGGCTCCCCGGCAGGTAGTCAAAATGAGGAGCAGACAAAAGACTGCTTGTGTAGTTATTGAAAAAGGGCTTGCCCGAAAGGACCAGCTCCGAAAAAAAACCATATTTCATTGCCTGGTCCACGGAAAAGAAATTCTGATAAGTCGCCCTGAATTGTAACCAGTTATGGGTATCCCTGAACCTGGTGGTCAGGGTCGAAGTCGAACCCGGATTGTGCTGTTCCGTGCCGGTAACGAACCGTCCCAGCAACGATAGATAGGTTCCACGATTTGGATATTGCTTGCGGTTCAGGGTATTTCGCTCAAACTGAACAAACGGGCTGGCATACCTGAATACAGTGCGGTCTGCTATGTCTGTCCTGCTGAACAAATTTGTCTGGTAGTAGTCGTCCCGGTTTCTGCCAGTCGTAAATCCCAGCTGAAACTTGCCAGGGTATTTCGCCGGTACCCCCGCTCTGATATCCCAGTAATTCTGATTTTGCAAAATATAGGACGGATTGCGGTCCTGGAAAAAAGTGGTGGTGCTTCTGAAGTAGTCGTAATAGTTGAATGAACCTGTGGTTTTCAGGAAAACGGGTATGGGTAAGGCGAAGTCGATTCTTCCCTGGAGTTGGACGGCGGAGTAGAAGCGGCCGAAATGTGCACTGACACTGCCCATATAGGCCTGATAAGCCAGGTGTTTGTATTTTGCCTCTACAAATGCAAAGTTGACCGGCGAACTGGAAACGTTGCCCCCGAACTGCAATTGCAGGTCCTTGTTCAGCCGCACATCCAGGTAGAGGTCATAATAACCGGTCTCAGGGTTGAACATGGCAGAGGGGTGGATGGACTCTATGTGCTCCTCCGACAATAATTTAAAATATTCCGTTCGGATCTCCTCTATCGGCGTGGGCTGGCCCTGGTGAAGCAACACCCGGTTCAGGTAAGAGCGCTGTGCCTCGTTCAGTCCCCTGATCAGGATCCTGTCAAACACCATGGGCGGCTTTTTATCCAGAAAGGCCTGCCTTGCCGCCTCCCTTTCCGGGGCCGACACCTCCCGCTCTATCTGGGCTTTCAACTGCTCCAACTTGCGGGAAACTGCCACATATCCGCTGTCTACAAAGGAGGCAGACCTGGAAAAGTCAGTTACCCCTGTTTCGGGCAGCTGGGGCTTGACCACCAGCCCCATACCCTCTGGTATCTCGTAGTCTGTCTGGTAAACCAGCATGTTTTCGATGTGCGACCGTACATTGTCTTCGGTCGGTGGGGGAAAATTCGCTGAGACCACACTGCCCACAATGAAATCCGGGTCAAAGTCCGCAATCATCACGTCCACAGGAAAATTATTGTAAATCCCACCGTCAAACAAAAGCCGCCCGTCCACACGAATGGGTCGGAACACAAATGGATAGGTCATGGATGCCCGGATGGCCGGGTACAGGTCTCCTGAATCAAACACCACGGCTTTTTTTTCCCAAATATCTGCAGCCACGCAACGAAAGGGAACGAAAAGCCTGTTAAAGTCCCCTCCCGACACCACAGTGGGCGCCGTCAGGTATTGCAGGCCTGCGAAGTCCATCTGTACCGGTGAAACCAGGTTGGTCGGCAAGCGGGGCTGCCAGATGGAGTCCACCCGGAAACGAAGGTTAATCCAGGAGGCATTCGGAGAGGGTTGCTTGTAGAAAAAGTGAAATTCCTCTTCAATGGTTCCCAGGGCCCAGTTCTGAAAATCCGGACTTGTAACGATGGTCTCGATGCTGTCGGGCGAAAGCCCGCTGGCATACATCCCGCCAATGATGGCACCCATGCTGGTACCGGCTATATAGTCGATGGGGATATTGTAGGCTTCCAGGGCTTTCAGCACCCCCACATGGGCCACACCCTTGGCCCCGCCTCCGCTGAGTACCACACCAACACGCTGGGCTTCAGCCCCCGGGAGGCAAACCCAAAAAACCAAAATGAATAAGCCCAGGCGAAAAAAAAACCGATGCATCGCAAAGAAAAATACCTACCAGGTGCGGCCATTCCTTGGCCATTCCAAAGGTACAGAATTCGCCTGATATTCCTGTAAACTAAATTTGACTCAATGCCTGGGCCAGGTCATTGATCAGATCCTCCACATTTTCAATGCCGACCGACAGGCGCACCAGTCCGTCAGTGATCCCGGCCCCTTCCCGATCCGGCTTTTCCAGTTTGGAATGGGTCATGGAGGCCGGATGCTGGATCAGGGTCTCCACCCCGCCCAGGGAAACAGCGAGCATGCATAACTTAACATGGTTCATCATGATCCTCCCGGCTTCAAGTCCGCCATTCAGCTCAAAGGCGATCATGGCACCCGGACCAGACATTTGTTTTTGGGCCAGGTCAAACTGCGGATGAGAAGGCAGACCCGGATACCGAACCCATTTCACCTGTGGGTGGTTCTCCAGAAAACGGGCGATCGACATGGCATTTTCCTGGGAACGTTCCATACGGATGGCCAGGGTTTTCAACCCCCTGATCACCAAATAAGCCTGATGGGGGTCCATATTGCATCCCAGACTGATCATCATCGGACGCAACTGATCGTACAAGGCTTGTTCCCTGGCCACCAGGATGCCCCCCACGATGTCCGCATGTCCGTTAAGGAACTTGGTAATGGAGTGAAAGACCACGTCAAATCCATGTTCCAGCGGCCTTTGCAAATAGGGGCTGCAAAAA
>SLSG01000173.1 GCA_007130545.1 Bacteroidales bacterium
ATGATGGCCAACACGGAATCCGTCTGAAACCTGGTGTTAAGCAGGTCGGCAAAGCGATTGATGAAATCATGGCGGAATTGCTCATTTCGCAGCAGGTTTCGAAAAAGGAAAGTGGACCAGTCGGGGTTCGGCCAATCCGTATTTCCCTCTTCTGTGGCAAATGCCAGCGTATGATGATTCGGTCCATGGCCCACCAGTCCGAATCCAAAATCCATATCGTATGCCAGCCATCGCCATCGCCCGTCGTGTCCGTATGGACTGTCGGGCTCGTAGGTAAAGGTCTGCTTGCGCCAGAAATCGATGTTGTTGCCGGGCCAGTCGGTGTTGGCGGCAAAAATGTTGGCCACCTGGTAGTCAATGAAATTTTCAATGTCCATGCGGTTGCTTACATTACTGAAATGCGCATCCGACGACATATCATTGTCCCGGATATAGTTCAGGGTATTGATATAATGCACCCTCCCGCCTTCCTGTATTATGGCATTGTGGGTCAGCAGGTCCAGCTTCTCCTCCTCCACACCGAACACCCTCTGGATGTAATGCTTGTCATAGCGCTCCCGGATATTGTGTATGCCCCAGTACTCCCCGTTGATGAACAGGACGGCCGGCTGGTAGGCCTGCGTCTCAATGTTCAGCGGCCGGATGATCTCTTGTATCACCGCATCCCGAAACATTGTTCTGTCCCAGTCGTTGCCCGAATTTCTGAGGATCAGCCGTTTGAATGAATCATGGGGGTAGTCCGGAAAGAAAGGGTGGTCGAGGGTAGAAGTCCCGTAGGCATTTCGGGCATAGATCCTCAGGGATTTCATCGGATAGGCCCGGGTCCAGGCCCCGTGTATCCGGACCCCCACGTCCTGACTCAGGTCGGGTCGGGTGGAATGGGCATCGAAGAAAGTGAAGTGGGCCGGGTACTCCCATTCCACCCCCCGGCGGTGGTAGTTGGCCGGACCGCCGCCAGTTGCCTGGCTGTAGGGGTGGTTCAGCCGCCAGTCGTCAAAAACCTTCCCGGGGGTGTAGATGCCCGTTTCATAGTCGAACAGGTGGTCTTCGTTGATGGCGATGGAAATGACCGGCAGGTGGAAGTGGCTCCTGGCGTCCGGGTGAACAAAATATACATGGGTAACCACAGGACTGGGTTCGAAACCCCTCTTAATGGTCCGGGCCCTGACGATGCTGCCCTTGAATACCGGGTTGTCAGGGAAATAATAAGTGGTGTTGTAAGCAGAGGCCTTGCGGGTGAGGCTGTCTGGCTCTGAGGAACGGTCAGATACCGGCAGCGGCTCTGTATAGATGTAGGTATGGAAGGCCCCCGTGAGGAAGTCTCCCGGACTGCTTCCAGGTTCCATTGGCCAGGAATTCTTGTACCGGTAAGTGGTTCCCCCCACCGCTCCGGGATCAGGTAGGGAGCCGTCTAGCGTATAATAGATTATTGCCCCGGGCTCTCCGGAGGTAAGGGTCAGGTAGAAGCCCTCCTGGTAAAAACCGCTGGAATGTGAGAAAGCCGGGGGCTGCAGGACTTCACCGCGGTCGGCCTGCCCCACGAACAACCTGAGATCGTCTGACTCATAAGGGACCATATGGCCGGACTCCCCTTTGGCACCCTGGTATGGGGCCGGAACAGCTGAGGCGGCCACTCCCATGGGAAGCATGATCCACATCCACAGGATCGCAAGGATCCAGGACAACCTGGAAAGGGAGATATTTAATTGCTTAAGCAGAACAGGCATCCGCATGTGTTCCGTGTTTTTCTAAGCTGCGACCGGCTTTTTCCCTCCAAGGTGGGCCCGGGCTATGACCATACCTGCCGTCATGAACATAATCAGACTATAGATGGCAGGTGATATGGCCATCACGTCATTGTGCAGCAGGGTGCTGGCAATGGTAATGCCCAGGGTGCCATTCTGTATGCCCGATTCCACCGAGATGGTGATCCGCTGGGCACGGTTCAGGCGGAGCAGGCGTGCAGATAAGTATCCGATAATAAGCATCCCGGCATTCAATGAAAGCGCTACGGGTCCCACACTTTGGAAAGAGCTTACGAAAATCTCCCGGTTGTTCAGGATGGCAGCCAGAATGATCAGCACCAGCAGAATGCCGGAAATGATCTTCACCGGTTTGTTCATGCGTTGTGCAAAACCCACGGCCTTGTTGCGGATCAGCATGCCGATGCTTACCGGCAGGAGCGTAATCAGGGTCAGTTTGAAGATGGTGTCGAAGACCGGCAGTGGCACATAGTCCCCCTGCTGCATGTATATGCTCAGCGCCAGGTTCACGATAAGCGGTATGGTAATGACTGCGATCAAGCTGCTGATCGCGGTCAGGGTGATGGATAGGGCGGTATCTCCCTTTGAGATATGGCTGATCAGATTGGATGTGGGTCCGCCAGGGCAGGCAGCCAGCACCATTACTCCCACGGCCAGTTCCGGGTTGTCAAGTCCGAACAGCCAGACCAGCAGAAACCCAACCAGTGGCAGGATGATGATCTGGTTAAGTATCCCAACCGATGCCGCTTTGGGATAAAGGAATACCCTTTTAAAGTCTGCGGGGACAAGGGAAAGTCCCATTCCCAGCATAATAATGGCCAGGGAAAGGGGCAGCATGATGTCGGTCAGGTAGTTGGTTTCCATATTTGATCCAAAAAGTTTGCAATATACGAATTTTGGGTGTTGGCTGTTGGCTGTTGGGTATTGGCTGTTGGGTATTGGCTGTTGGCTATTGGGTATTGGGTATTGGGTATTGGGTATTGGGTATTGGGTATTGGGTATTGGGTATTGGGTATTGGTTATTGGTTATTGGTTATTGGGTTTTGGCTGCGGCCAGTTTCCAACGTCCAACGTCCAATGCCCAACGTCCAATTTATGGTTTTTTTAGAATTTTGGGCCTGGGTGCGATCGCCCGGATGTCCAATATTTTGTATTTTGCCTGTGTGTTTGATTCGTGGCTTCAACAAACCAGGCAAATCATAAAACTACAAAAAACCAAAGCGGCACATGAGAAAAAATGTACTTATCAGTCAATTGATCTTATTGTTCTTTTTATTTGTCGGACAGCAGGTTTCCGGGGCTGAAACGCCCAGGCACTGGACCCATTTCAGGGGCAGCGATCTAAGTGGAATGACCAGCGAAACCGGATTTCC
>SLSG01000322.1 GCA_007130545.1 Bacteroidales bacterium
GCGCCGGGAGCGGACCTATTTCAGCAGCCTTGCTTTCTTTTCGACCTTCTTGAAATGGGCAATCAGTTCCTTCTCCATCTCTTCAACCGAATCACACCATTTAAACAGTTTTAGGTCCTTTTCGCTGATGGTCTGGTATTTGGCCAGGTTTTCGATCTGGATGATCTTGTCCCAGAATGCTCTGTCATAGATCAGCACCTTCATGTCTTTTTTGATCTTTCCGGTTTGTATAAGGGTGAGCACCTCCATCAGCTCATCCAGGGTGCCGAAGCCCCCCGGGAAAATTACAATCGCTTTGGCCAGGTATGCCAGCCAGAACTTGCGCATAAAGAAGTAGTTGAATTCAAAATTCAGCTCCTCATCGATATAGGGATTTGGGTACTGCTCAAAGGGAAGGCTGATATTGAGTCCGATGGATTTTCCGCCTGCCTTCTTCGCCCCCCGGTTGGCTGCCTCCATGATCCCGGGTCCGCCCCCGGTACACACAATGAACCTGCTTGAAGGCGTGTAGCGCTCTTTTGTCCATGCCGTGATACGCCTGGCAAGCTCCATGGCATCTTCGTAATACCTGGAATTCTCCAGGGCGATCCTGGCCTTCTCCATATCCGTATCGGTGGCCTTGCCCGAGTCTTTCAGTGACTGCATCTGCGCGGTGGCGTCTTCTTTGGAAGGGGTCCTGGCAGAGCCGAAGAACACGACCGTATCGACGACTTTCTGACGCCGGAACCGCTCTTTCGGTTCCAGGTATTCTGAGAGGATCCGCAGGTCCCGTGCTGCCGGTGAGCCGAGAAATTTTTCGTTCTTGTATGCTTTTAATGCTTTTTTTGGGTTCATTGGTCAAAGGCTTTGGTTAAACATTTCGACAAGGGGTCCAATAAGGGGACTGGAATGGGTCCAATAAGGGGACTGGTCAGTAACCAGCGGCCTGCCCGTCTTTCCGGGATTCAGATGCCCCGTAGTAAACCTTGTTTACAGGATCCCACATAATGGCCTGGTAGCCCCCATAGGGACCGTTTGCCCATTGGATGGTGTGTCCCTTTTCCATGAGTTCCCGGATGGTTTCATAGGGCCATCCGGTTTCCAGATTCACTATGCCACCACCGGTCATTCTCTGGCCGGTCGGCTCGGAAGACCCGGTGTGCTGTATCCTTGGGGCATCACCGGCTTCCTGCAGGTTCATTCCAAAATCCACCATGTTGATCACGATCTGGGCGTGGCCCTGGGGTTGCATCGCGCCACCCATGACCCCGAAGCTCATAAAAGCTTGTCCGTCTTTGGTGATAAAGCCCGGGATGATGGTGTGGAACGGCCTTTTGCCTGGTTCATAGGTGTTGAAATAACCCGGTTCCAGCGTGAAACCCTCCCCGCGGTTTTGCAGCACAAAACCGAGTCCGTCGGGCGTCATGCCGCTGCCCATCCCTCGGTAATTGCTCTGGATCAGGGAAACCATGTTCCCATCCTTGTCGGCCACGGTAAGGTAGATGGTATTGGGCTGTTCCGGGATTCCAGGCTCGTACCGCCTGGCTGCCCGGTCGGGATTGATCAGATTGCGTCGCTCCGCGGCGTATTCCTTTGAGATGAGCTTTTGAACGGGAACCGGACTGAAATCCATATCGGCATAGTAGTGCGCCCGGTCCTCAAACGCCAGTTTCTTTGCCTCCACAAAATGATGGATGTACTCCGGGCTGTAAAAACCCATGGATGCGACATCATAGCCCTCCATGATGTTCAGGATCTGAAGCACGGCAATGCCCTGTCCGTTGGGTGGAAGCTGCCAGACATCGTACCCCCGGTAATTGGTGGAGACCGGGTCGATCCATTCGCTGTGGTGGCTGGCCAAATCCTCATAGGTCAGGAAGCCTCCGTTTTCACGAATGTAGCTTTCAATGGTCCGTGCGATATCACCCTTGTAGAACGCGTCCCGTCCCTGCGTGGCCAGGATCTCATAAGTGTTTGCCAGGTAAGGGTTGCGGAATATCTCCCCCTTCTCAGGCATGCGGCCGTTTGGCATATAGGTTTCGGTGAAATTTGGAAAACGGCTCAATACGGGTGCGGAACGCTGCAGGTAATAGGCGATCAGTTCCGTAACCGGAAACCCGTCACGTGCATAGGCGATGGCCGGTTCAAGGATGGCATCCATGCCGATCTTTCCAAACCTGGAGTGCAGTTCAAACCAGCCATCCACCGCACCCGGCACACTGACTGAGAGGGCTCCCCGCTGGGGGATCATGTCGTAGCCGTTTTCCAGGAAGTAGCCGATCGGCAAGCCCTTTGGTGAGCGACCACTTGCATTCAGGCCATGCAGTTGCTGACTTTCCGCATCCCACAATATGGCGAACAGGTCGCCACCGATGCCGCATCCTGTCGGCTCCATAAGTCCGAGTACGGCATTGGCCGCGATCGCCGCATCCACGGCACTGCCTCCCTGTCTGAGGATGTCAAGGGCCACCTGGGTGGCCAGTGGATGGCTGGTGGCCGCCATGCCGTTTTGCGCAATGACCTCTGAGCGGGTGGCGAAATTCAGGCCGGTGATCCGGTCCTGCGACAAGACGGGAAGGGCCATCGTAAGCACCAGGATAAATAGCAAGCTTTTTTGTTTCATAGAAATGGTTGTTTGCATGTAGAGGGTTATTAAATGGGCGCACGCGCGCCTTATTATTGCCTGTTGAACACGTATTGCAGGATGTTGGCGCCCATCTGCAGGGCAAGGAGGCGAACCTCCTCGGGGTTTCCATGCACGGCCTGATCCTCCCAGCCGTTCCCCAGGTCAGTTTCATAACTGTAGAAAAGCACCAGCCGTCCGTCATGGATGATCCCGAATCCCTGGGGGGGCTTGCCGTCGTGCTCGTGCACTTTTGGGAGCCCGTTAGGGAACTGGAAACGCTGATTGTAAATCGGATAGGAAAACGGCAGTTCGATCAGTTCGTATTCCGGGAACACCTTCTGTATTTCCCTGCGAAAATAAGGGTCCAGGCCGTAATTGTCGTCCACATGCAGAAATCCTCCCCCCATGAGGTAGTTTCTCAGGTTCTCGGCTTCCTGGGCGGAAAACACGACATTCCCGTGTCCGGTCATATACACATAAGGGTAATTGAAAAGCTGGGAGCTCCCTACTTCCACGGTCGCGA
>SLSG01000242.1 GCA_007130545.1 Bacteroidales bacterium
AGGAACAATTCGAGGTGTCACGTGACCTGATCGCGGACCTGGCCCGGGGAGGGAAAAAACTGGTTTGTGTGGGCACCACCTCCATGCGTACGCTTGAGAGCCTTTACTGGATCGGGACAAAAATTATGAAGGGCCATGTCCCTCCCGGGGGCATCTTCTCACTGGATCAGTGGTTTCCATACTATCTTGACGGCCGCTCCCTGCCGGATGTGTCAGAGAGCCTGGGCGCCACCCTGCACTGGATGGACCAGAACGGTCAGCAATACCTTCGGGGGGAAACCTCGCTCATCATTGTACCCGGCTATTCCTTCAAGATGGTGGATGCGCTGATCACCAATTTTCACCAGCCGGGCAGTACGCTGCTGCTGCTGGTCGCGGCATTCGTGGGACCCGCTTGGAAGGATGCCTACCATTTTGCCCTGGAAAACGGGTTCCGCTTTCTCAGTTATGGGGATGCCTGTTTGTTTGAACGAAATAAGGGGTAATGGATGTATTTGGAGCGGCCTTCCGTGACTTTCAAGCCGGGGAAATCGGGGAAACAATAAACGTGGTCATTGACCAGGTGCGGCAGGAGGAACTGCCGGTTTCCTATTTTTTCCGCACCTATGGGCAGATGCCTGAATGGGAAAAACTGGTACTGGACCGATGCCGGGGCCGAATCCTGGATGTGGGTGCCGGTGCCGGAGCACATTCCCTTGTACTGCAGGAGCGTGGACACCAGGTGACGGCCATTGACCTTTCCCCGGGAGCCGTTGCGGCCATGAAAAGGGCGGGGGTGCTGGATGCCAGGTGTGTGGATTTTTTTTCCTTTGTGGGGGAAACGTTTGATGTGGTGCTTTTTCTGATGAATGGAATCGGACTGGCGGGCAGCCTGGATGGACTTGTAAAAGCCTTGCGGCATGCCGGCAATTTATTGAAACCGGGCGGGGAGATCTTCCTTGAGTCGACCGACCTGATGTATATGTTCGAACAGGAAGATGGCTCCTATCTGATCCCTGCCGGGCATCGGTATTACGGGGAGGTTGCCTACCAGCTGACTTACAAAAACGTTAAAGCCAGGCCCTTTGCCTGGCTTTTCACAGATCCGGACAACCTGGCGCATTGCGCTGAGCAGGCCGGCCTGAAAACGGACATCATCTGGCAAGGGGAGGATCACAACTTCGTGGCCAGGCTGGTTAAAAGAGCTGAATAAACACCGCCACCGCGATCAGCAGGTCTGTCGCAAGTACCACCATGACGTTCATGCCCATGGCCGGCATCAGTTTGCTGATGTCTGAGCCGTTCTTTACAGCCGTCTGGCTTGCCTTGATGGCCAGCGGAAGTGGTAGCAGGGCGAGGTAGATCCAGACCGAGGCAATGCCCAGAAGCGGCAACAACAGGATTGTCCCGAAGCTGGCGGCAATCCCTGCCGTATAAATCCAGGCCGCTTTCTTTTTTCCAAACTTGATGACCAGGTGAAAGCGTCCGCCTGCCTTGTCGGCCTCTGAGTCTGGAAACTCATTCAGCAGCAGCAGCAGGGCGGTCAATATTCCGGGCGGGATAGAGATCAGCCACACTTCCAGGGGGACGATTTGGGCCAGACCGAGCCCGGGAGCACCGGTCATGGCAATAAACGTACCGATTACCACCAGGGAACCCAAAGCCACTCCGGCAAAGAACTCCCCCAGCAACACCTTTGCCAGCAGGGGGGTGTAGTAGACGATGGCAAAAGCCCCGACCAGGGAGATCACGGCAATGGACCAGTGGGAAACGATCGCAAAATAGGTCCCGATACCGGCAGAAAACAGCAGGGTGAACAAGGCGGCCAGCTTGACGCTCGACGGACTGGTCTTGCCGCTGACCAGCATTTTGCTTCCACCGCTGAACGGGGTCTGGTCTGTTTTGAAATCTATCTTTGTCTTGTAATCGGAATATTCATTGAACAGGTTCACCGAGATGTGGGCGCTGATGGTCCCAAGCATGATGAGGATGGCATGCCAGGCGTTGAAGTCAGACAAACCCGGATATTTCGCCGCGTAGGCGAGTCCGATTGCCACCAAAAAAACGGCCAGGAGCAGGAAATTTGCCCTTGTCTGTGCCAGCCATATTTGTGTTTTGTTCATTTTTTCTTTGTTTGTTGGTTATTTGGATTAAGGCTAATTTTGCCTTGTGCGCATCGCTGCCTTGAATTTAACACATACCCGTTTGACAAACTTCAAACTTAGGCAAATTGTTCAAAGTGCCGACGGTTCCCATACCATTTTTCTGCCGGACCTGAAGGAGCACTTCCATTCCATACATGGGGCATTGCAGGAATCCTTCCATGTCTTTATTCAGCAGGGGTTTCTGCAAGTCCCGGCTTTAGATGAGCCGGTTCTTGTTTTAGGTGGCCCGGTCTCCATTCTTGAAGTGGGGTTTGGCACCGGACTGAACGGCTTGCTTACCCTGCTGTATGCACAGGCAAAGGGAATACGTGTCCGCTACACCGCACTGGAGGCTTACCCCTTGCAGGAGGAGGAATACCTGGCTCTGAATTACCCGGGGGAGATCGCTGCAAGGCCATCCGTAGAACAATGCGGCGTGCAGGATGGAGGTCCTTTCGGGATCCCGCACAATAGCTATTCCCGGGCCATGCTTGGATCCATGTTCACAGCAATGCATGCCGGAGCCTGGGAGCGGCCCATTGAGCCTGTGCCAGGCTTTGTTCTGGAAAAAAGGAGGGTGCTGGTGGAGGAGGCCGAACTCTTGCCTGACCAATTCGATCTGGTCTATTTTGATGCCTTTGCCCCCCGGGTGCAGCCCGGGGTCTGGACCATGCAGGTATTTGAGAAGATCTTCTCCGCAATGAAACCGGGCGGACTGCTGGTGACCTATAGTGCCACGGGAGATCTGAAAAGAACCCTGAAAGGCTGCGGGTTTGTTCTGGAACACCCCGCCGGTCCGCCGGGAAAAAGGGAAATGACCAGGGCACTGAAGCCCTGAGGGCCTGAACCTCTGAACCGTCTGTGGATAATAAGTCTGGCTGCTGCCGGCATGCCGGCCAAAGGAAAGAAAAAGTGGGGGAGGAAGGATTCGAACCTCCGAAGGCTTAGCCAACAGATTTACAGTCTGCCCCATTTGACCGCTCTGGAACTCCCCCT
>SLSG01000184.1 GCA_007130545.1 Bacteroidales bacterium
AGCAACCGGCTCTCCGACATCATCCGGATGTCCATCTCCCCCGGCGACACCAGGTTGATCCGGACATTGTAAGGTTCATAACCGACATAGTTTACCTTCAGGTCATGCTCCCCCACAGGCAACTCCAGGGAATAGTTCCCATGATAATCAGTAGTGGTACCCAGTCCGATGTCTTCCACATAAACCAGCACCCCCACCAGCTCCTCATCCGTTTGTCCGTCGGTTACCTTTCCCGATACGATGGCCCGCGAATACCTGCCATACTCCATGGCATTCCCGATCAGCCTTCCCTGCCCGGGTCCTTCATCGAGGTAGACAACGGCACGTTCACCGGGAAGCAACAGATAGTTTCCGTGGAGTGGAACCACATCGATATCCTTTCCTATTAGAAGGGATTCCAGCGCCTCCTCCGGCGGAAGGGACAAAATACCCCTGGAAATGCTGTCTTCAGCAAACCAGGCCGGGTCATAAAATATTCTAGTATTGTGGATGCGCTGAAGCTCCCTTATGGCCTCCTCGACGGGAAAGGAATGTCCCATGGAAACCGGTCGGTTCTGGGCATTGGTGTTGGCTGACCCGGCGAAAAAAAACACGACAAGCCCCAAGCCAAACGATAGGGGAAAACAGGAACGGATAACAAACATAGTGAAATCGAAACCTACTGATTGATAAAACGAAAAATGGCGACCAGGTTGTCTTCCTGGTTCCATCTGCCGGAAAGGGTCTCCATAAAGCCCCCCAATTCATCCCGCTGGGCGCGGGGCAGCGTCCGTTGGATCGAACGCCGGTTGTTGAGCAGGCGCAGGGAATTGTCGCTTAGGGAATAGTAAGTTTCGGTCCGAACCGTGCTTCCTTCTATGATCTTTTCCCTGTCAGGGGCATGCAAAAAGTCCTCATTTCCCAGGTGCAGGTAATTGATCCTGGTCAGCGAAGCAGACTCCGGCAAGTAGCCGTACCCATCCCTTCTGCGGTTCTCTGGCTTGAGCTCCAGTCTGGTTTTCTTCATCAGCCGGGTATCCCCGTCCACCAACACCTCCAGAAATCCATGCCGTGGATGATGCTCAAACATTCGCCGGCCGATGGTGATGAAATTCAGTTCGTCAAAATTCGAAAAAGCCCGGATCTGCTCTTGTCGCGTTCTTTCATCCTTCATCACAAAATGCATCTCGTCGAACAGGATGTTGTAGTTCATCAGGGTCGGGATTACCGTACCGTCTTTCAATGAAATGTTTCCCATCGCAAAGTCCGGCTCCATGTACTGCAGGCTGTTTGCCAGCGTTTCACGCATCTCCGGATTGAACGGAAGTTGCATGACCGTTCTCTGCTGGGAATACCCATTTACCGAAAATGTGAAAATCAATATGAAAAAAGCAATTCTTGCCATAATCTGATGTTTTAAGTTATACGGCACCAAAGGCTCCAAAGATATCTTTTTTTTGTCCGCTGTTCAGACCCAATACGCGCAATAACTTGTTAATTATTTATAAAAACATGGGGCAAATTTTATGCCATACCTTTTAAAATAACCGTTTAAACGAAAAAAAGGGCCGCCCCTGTGGGCGGCCCTTCAGAAAAAAACAGGGTTCAAATCAAGTTATATTGGGTTCTGGTCTGCACTGGTAATATTCTCGTTGTTGTCGATCTCTGCTATGGGAATCTGATAGATAAACAACGGGGAGTTGGCTGGCAACTGCAGGTGGAGCGGGTTGTTCGCATAGGCATTGTGGTTGCTACCCGTCCTGTCAAGGGGAATCTGCAGCCTGCGGATGTCACGCATCCTGAAGCCTTCGCCCCAGAGCTCGACGCGGCGGTCGAACAGTATGGCATCGAGCAGCGCCTGTCCGCTTGCCGGTACAGCGGGAGCCTCCTCAAAGCGATTGTCCCACAGATTCTGCAGCAAACCAGCTGCACCACTAAAGTCACTCAAGTGCCACCTGGCCTCTGCCTCTATCAGCAGCATTTCCTCGGGACGCATCATGACATAGTCCGCAGCAAACGCTTTTCCACCCGGACGGCCGGCATTAAACTTGAGGTTGATCAGGTCATAGGTGACTCCTGCGGCAATGGTATAGGGACCGATCAGTTCCTTGCGGATGTCCCCGTCCAGCATCTGATCGTACAACGCCTGGCTGACAACTTTGGGAGCAAGGTTCAGACCGGTATAGCCACCGACGCTCATGTCCAGGTGGGAAAACAACGAGGCGTAAATGGTAGACTGCTCATCGTTGATCTCCAGTCCCCACAGCCAGGTTTGTGCCTGGTAGCTGTCGAAACCTGCAGCGAACTGGGCACGGGTATTCAGATTCACGCCCTGCCTTGCGGCAAGGGCATGATCCCTTGCTTTTGCCCAGTCTTCCATATACAGTGCAACCCTGGCACGCAATCCATGGGCCACATTCAAGTTGATGTCCGAAATATGCCTCCTGGGATAAGGAGTCTGGGTCATCAGCTGAATGGCCTCCTCAAGGTCGCTGATTGCCTGCTGGTACACCTGGTTCAGCGGTGCCCTCGGGCCTCCTTCGGTGGTAGGTGTAAGATAAATAGGCACACCGGGCGCATTCGGGTTGGCCGCATAGGTCTGCTGGAAATGTGTGGCCAGCTCGTGATAGGAGTATCCCCTCAATGCCAGGGCCTGAGCCTTCACATTTGCTTTCTGGGCCGCACTGGTTCCGGTGGCAGCGTCAATGTTCACAAGTATGTTGTTCACATTGTTGATGATGCGGTAAAATTGCCTCCAGATAAAGCTTGGCTTCGCATAGGTGGCCTGGTTGTTGTCAAGACGGTAATCCCATCCAAACCAGTGGTGGGTTGCCTGTACCAAATCCTCACCCATGAGGTCATAGGTCAGGTCAATCGCTTTGACTCCAAATTGATCATGCCTGCCGTCAGTATAGGCCCGCATATTGCGCAGCACCCCGTCCAGCACGGTCTGGCTTCCCTCAACAGACGTGAACACGTCGGTATCAGAAATCTGGTTGGTCGGTGAAGTTTCCAGGAAGTCTTCCGAACAAGCTGAAAACAGTCCGACTATTAAGATTAATAATATACTAAGTCTTTTCATTTTCATTCAGTTTAAAAGTTCATACTAACACCAAAGGCAATGGTAC
>SLSG01000179.1 GCA_007130545.1 Bacteroidales bacterium
ATGCCACCCTCGTGTTTTCCTATGTGGGGATGGAAACCCAGACCGTGCCGGTCCAGGGCCGTACCGTGATTGATGTCGGACTGCGTATGGATATCTCTCGTTTGGGTGAGGTGGTCGTGGTTGGCTACGGTACGGAATCCAGCCGCCTGATCTCAGGCTCACTCGGCGTGGTCGGGGAAGGGGAGATCCGGGATGTCCCTTTGCGAACCGTGGACGGGGTGCTGCAGGGTCGTTCAGCAGGGGTGCAGATCAGCCAGAGTTCGGGAACGCCCGGTTCGGCCGCATCCGTACGCATACGTGGAAACAGCTCCATCACGGCGGGCAACGAGCCGCTGTACGTGATTGACGGCATTCCGATGACCACTGGAAACTACGGGCAGGTGGGCTTTAGCGGGCAGGGCATCACGGCCCTGGCAGACATCAACCCCAATGACATTGAGTCCATCACCGTACTGAAAGATGCATCTGCCGCGGCCATATACGGGGCCAGGGCAACCAACGGGGTAATTTTGATTACCACCCGAAGGGGCGCCAGGAAGGAAACCACCGTGAACTTCAATGCAAGTGTGGGCATGCAGCAGGTCGTTAAGCTGCAGGAGATGCTCAATGCGGAACAATGGCATGACTACCGGGGCACCCAGCCAACCGCCGGACAGCCCCTGGTCGACACCGACTGGCTCAGCGAAGTGTTCCGCACCGCCCCGATGTCAAATTACGAGCTTTCGGCAAGCGGGGGCAGTGAGAACACCAACTTTTTCCTTTCCGGCAGCTATTTCGACCAGGAAGGCATTTTGCTGGGTACTTCCTATGAACGCATGAATGCCCGGCTGAACCTGGACCACCGCATCAGCGACCGGGCCAGCCTGGGCGCCAGTTTCGGGGCAAGTTACTCACTGAACCACAGGGTTGAAGGAGACCAGTCTCTCAACGGCGTCCTTCCCAATGCCCTGACAATGCCGCCGATACACCCGGTCTTTAACGAAGATGGCTCCTACAATGAAAACGGTCCCTATGCCAACCCGGTGGCCATCGGCAAGGAAGCCATCAACGAAGCCCACTCCTACCGCGCGATCGGGAATGCATTCCTGGATTACCGCATCTTAGACAACCTGAGCTTCAACACCAAATGGGGCTTCGACATGCTGAGCCTGCGCGAACACAGCTATGATCCCCCGACCACCCGCCAGGGGGCGCGCTCGAATGGAATCGGACTGGAGGCGCAGAACAATGTGCTGAACATCGTGTCGAACAATGTGCTGCGTTACGTAAACACCTTTGCCGCCCTGCACAATGTGGAGGCCCTGGCCGGCTATTCCTTCGAGATCTTCCAGCGCCGCAACCAGTTTTCAAGGGGGGTGGACTTCCCGGGACCTTACTTCCAGTACATCAGCGAAGCGGCCACCATTACCGATGCGTACGCCAGGGCAGTGAACCGCGGGATCAACTCCTATTTCGGGCAGGCCAGGTACAATTATGACTACAAATACATCCTCTCCTTCAGCGGACGGGTGGATGGGTCCTCCAAGTTCGGGGAGAACAACCGCTACGGTTTCTTCCCGGCTGCCTCCATGGCCTGGAGGATCTCTGAGGAAGCATTCTTCCGGGCCCTGGGCAGTCCGGTCAACGAGCTCAGAATACGGGCCAGCTACGGATTGACAGGGAACGACGGCATACCGGACTTTGCCTACCTGAACCTGTACCGGGGGGGAGCGAACTACCTCGGACAGGCGGGTATTGCACCGTCCCAGTTGCCCAATCCGGACCTTAAGTGGGAAACCACTACCCAGCGCAACATCGGTTTTGACATGGGCTTGTGGAACGACCGCCTGGAGGTTTCGTTCGATTATTACAACAACCACACCCGCGACCTGCTTTTCAGCCGTCCGGTTTCCATGACTTCAGGCTATTCCAGCATCACCTCCAACATCGGGGAACTGGAGAACAAGGGGGTGGAGCTTTCCCTCACCTCCGTGAACGTGCAGTCTGCCGACTTTGAGTGGAACTCCCGCCTGAATCTCAGCCGCAACAGGAACAAAGTGCTGTCCCTCTACAAGGACCAGCCGCTCGACAACCTGGGACGGGGCAGCAACAGCGTCCGGGTGGACGAGCCCATGGGAATCTTTTTTGGTTACAGAAGCCTGGGTGTGGACCCCTCCACGGGGGAGATTGTGTTTGATGACGTGAACGGCGACGGAGTGATCAATGCCGATGACCGCGTAAAGATCGGAGACCCCAACCCCGACCTGATCGGCGGGTTTACCAACAACCTGCGCTACAAGCAGTTCGACCTTTCCGTCTTCCTTCAATTCTCTTATGGCAATGACATCTTCAACGGCAACCGCCTCTTTATTGAATCCATGAAGGGTTCTGACAACCAGAGCATCGCGGTGGTGGACCGCTGGAGGCAGCCTGGAGACCAGACCCATGTGCCCAGGGTGACCGAAACCGACCCGAACAACAACAACCGCATCTCCTCCCGTTTCATTGAGGATGGTTCCTACCTGCGGGTCAAGAACATGACCCTTTCGTACACCCTCAGAGGCAACACCGCAGAGAGGCTGCGCATCCGCAGTGCCCGCCTGTTCGTGACGGGGCAGAACCTGCTGACCTTTACGAACTACAGCGGGATGGATCCGGAAGTGAACTATGCCGGGGCGGACAATTTGCGGATCGGAACGGACTTTTTCACCCATCCGCATGCAAGAACCATCTCTCTGGGAATCAATTTAGGACTTTAAACCTCAAGAAAAATGAAAAAGATCATTATAATCTCCGCAATCATCGCCCTGTTCATGCCGGCCTGCGAGGTGCTGGATGTGGACCCGTACCACAGCATGCCGGCCGATCAGGCCATCACCGATGCAACCGGTGTGGCCCGTGGTATCCTGGGTTGCTATGATGCCATGCAGGGCGTGGGCCATTACGGCCGCAACTACATAGTGGTCGCCGACCTGGCAACCGACATTCTCACCTGGACCGGCACCACGGCCGGGTACAACCAGATCAACAACAACAGCATCCTGGCAGACAATGTCATTGTGGAAGGGATATGGGCAAGCATCTACAACGGCCTGAACCGCATCAACAATGTCATTGCACAGA
>SLSG01000096.1 GCA_007130545.1 Bacteroidales bacterium
AAGTGATGCTTCCTCCGGTGAAACACTCCCCGGGGCCAGTATTGTGGTAGAAGGAACCACTATCGGGACCATGACCGACGTGGACGGGGAATTCCTGCTTGAAGTTCCGGCCGGCGAGGTCCGACTCCTGGTAAGGTTTGTCGGATACCTTAGCCAGACCCGCGAGCTCAGCCTGAGCGCAGGCCAACGCCAGGAGCTTAACTTTGCCCTTTCACCAGACATTGCCATGCTTGAGGAATTCGTAGTGGTTGGCTATGGGATGCAGCGCAAAAGCGTTGTGACCGGGGCAATTGCCCGCGTTGAATCCTCTGAAATTGAAAAATCCGCGCCTCTGCGCGTTGAGCAGGTTTTGCAGGGCCGCACCGCGGGGGTCATGGTCACTTCCAATTCCGGCCAGCCCGGAGACGGACTTACTGTAAGGATCAGGGGAACAGGCACGATCAACAATGCCAACCCGCTTTATGTGGTGGACGGCATGCCGGTCGGGGGGATTGATTATCTCAATCCTTCTGATATTCAGTCTATCGAGGTCTTAAAAGATGCCTCTGCAACCGCGATATACGGCTCCAGGGGTGCCAATGGGGTAGTACTGATCACCACCAAAATGGGGAAAAGCGATGCTTTCTCCGTTACATACGACGCCTATACAGGTGTGCAGAATGCCTGGAGGAAGGTCAGCCTGCTGGATGCACCGGAATACGTTCTGATCTGGAATGAGGCCTATGCAAACGACTTGCGCAGCAGGCCGTTCAATCCCGAGCTGTTGAGCGGTCTCGGGGCGGGCACGGATTGGCAGGATGCCATTTTCTATGAGAATGCCCCCGTGCAGGACCACAACCTGGCCCTGTCGGGAGGAACCGGCAGAACTGTTTTCCATACATCCCTTTCTTACCTGCAGCAGGACGGCATCGTGGCCGAGGGCAAGTCCAATTACGAACGGTACACCTTCCGTTTGAACACCCGGACGGAGTATGGCCGCCTCACTTTCGGAAACCAGCTGGCCTACACCAACAAAACCACCAAAGGAATCGGCACCAACGAGATATTTGGGGGGGTGCTCACCCGCGCCCAGAACATGGACCCGATCACTCCGGTACACAACCCGGACGGCAGCTTTGGAATCTCCCCTTATATGTCACAGGAAGTGGTCAACCCGGTCGCGTTTCTGGACATACTGAACAGCATGTGGCGGGAGAACAAGCTGGTTGGCGGCATTTGGGGGGAGCTGCGGCTGATGGACGGACTCAGGCTCAGAAGCTCCTTCTCCACCGACCTGGCCATCGGGATGAATGACTACTATGCCCCGATCTATAACCTCGGGGGCAACGTGTCAAACAGCGTCACCCAGGCCACCAAGAATTTCAACCAGTGGTTCACCTGGCAGACCGAGCATTACCTGTCTTACGAAACCACGGTCAACCAGCACTCATTTACCGCCCTGGCCGGGTTCTCCGCTCTGGAGACCAGGTTCGAGGGATTGTTCGGATCGCGGCAGGGATGGAAGTTCCCGGACTGGAACTTTACCGTGATCGATGGGGCCACCGACGTGGAAAGCGATCAAACCGGCGGCGGGGCCTGGGAACATGCCCTCGTCTCCTATTTCGGACGCATCAACTATAACTTCCAGGAAAAATACATGCTGGAGGCGGTACTCAGGATGGACGGTTCATCCAACTTCGGACCAGCCAACCGTTATGGCTTCTTCCCTTCCGTCTCGGCCGGATGGGTGCTGACGCGTGAGGACTTCATGCAGAACCTGCCGGTGGTAAGCTTCTGGAAACTCCGTGCCGGATGGGGACAGAACGGGAACGAATCCATCGGTCTGTACCAGTACTCTTCCAACATCTCTTCCATCACCACATATATATTCGGACAGACCCCTTCCATTGTTGATGGCAGGGCGCCACTGAATATCTCCAATACCGACATCAGGTGGGAAACTTCCGAGCAGCTTAACTTCGCCACAGACTTCACCTTCCTTGAAAACAGGCTATCCCTGACGCTGGACTATTACATCAAGACCACGAAGGACTGGCTGGTTCAGGCCCCGATCCCAAGCTATGTCGGCCTCAACCCGGCATTTGTGAACGGGGGTGACGTGAAGAACACCGGTCTTGAGATCGAGCTTGGCTTCAGGCAACGCAGCGGGGATTTCCGCTACGGACTGAACCTGGCAGGTGCCTTTAACAAAAACGAAGTCACCAGGATCGACAATGCCGAAGGCATTATTTACGGAGCCGGTGCCGGTACCGCGATGGCCAACATCAATGTCGCGCAGGTGGGAATGCCCATCGGGTATTTCTGGGGCTTCAAAACAGACGGTATATTCCAGAACTGGTCGGAGGTCAACGCCCATGCTGGACCCAATGGCCAGCCCATTCAGCCGAATGCCCAGCCCGGTGACATCCGCTTTCTTGACCTGAACGGGGACGGCATCATCAACGACAACGACCGCACCATGATCGGCAACCCATATCCGGATTTCACAATGGGCCTTAACTACAATATGGAGTACAGATCCTTTGACTTCAGCATGTTCTGGTATACGGCCATTGGACACCAGATCTTCAAGGTCACCCGGCGCTACGACCTGCCGAACATGAACTGGCAGGCAGACGTGCTGAACAGGTGGACCGGCGAAGGGACTTCCAACACCCACCCAAGGGTGACCCTGGATGACCCCAACATGAACTATTCACGGGTTTCGGATTTTCTCCTGGAATCAGGTGACTTCCTAAGACTGAAAGACATACAGATCGGCTATACCCTGCCCGCGAGCCTGACAAACAGGGCCGGAATCGAGAGCCTGCGGATTTACGCAGCAGCCCAGAACCTGTTGACATTTACCTCCTACTCTGGACATGACCCGGAGGTCGGGGGCTGGAGTCCGATCAACTATGGCATCGACAGGGGCATTTATCCCCAACCACGCACCCTGCGTTTGGGTATCAACCTTAGCTTATAACTTAAAAAAAGAAGAACGTCATGAAAATCAATAAATTACTTGCGATGATCGTGGGGGTCCTGCTGATAAGCTATGGATGCTCTGACGATTTCCTGGAAAGGCAGTCATTGACTGACGAAACAGAA
>SLSG01000210.1 GCA_007130545.1 Bacteroidales bacterium
CAGCTGCAGAAGGACTTTGAAAACGGGGTCTATGCCAGTATCGCCTATACCAGGAGCGTCAGCAAGGACTATGGTCTGATCGGCGGTTCCCAGGCTGCTTCGCTCTGGCCGCAGGTTGTCAGGGAAGACCGCAACAACCCGGAAATGGGTTACAGCCGGTTCGACCAGCCTAACCGCATCGTGAGCTATGTCTCATACAACACCCGGGCCCTGACCAGGAGGGCGCCCACCTCCATCGCCGTGTTCTACAGCGGTGGTGAAGCCGGACGTTTCAGCTATACCTATGCCGGTAACTTCGGTGACCGGGCGGCACGTCTGATGTACATTCCCAACAATGCAAACGAGATCACCTTGTTGCCGGTGACCATTGCCGGAACCACTTATTCTCCGGAGCAGCAGTGGAACATCCTGAACAATTTCATCGAGCAGGATGATTACCTGAGCCAGAACCGCGGCCAGGTGGCCGAACGCAACGGAGCCATTTTGCCATGGCTGCACCGCTTCGACCTGCGCATCACCCAGGATATTGCCTTTACCAACCTGCCTGACCGTCACAAGCTGCAGATCACCTTCGATGTGCTGAACTTTGGCAACATGCTGAACTCTGAATGGGGTGTGCAGGAGACCACATGGACCTCCAGCCCCCTGACCTATGCCGGCCGCAATGCCGACACGAATCTTCCAACCTACCGCCTGACCAGGGTTCCTGGTGGCCCGAATGGAGAAGTTCCGCTGGATACTTACCGCTCCATCATCAGCCTGAACCAGACCTGGAGCGCCCAGATCGGCGTGAGGTATATGTTCTAGAATTTGTTTGTCTTTTTCATATGCGGCTGCCCCGTTCCGGGGCAGCCGTTTTTTTGTGGGCCGGCAGCTTTTCGAACATTTCCCTGTCTGATTGGTTCAGTCTGCATAATGCCTGCGTTTATTAAAAGTAATTCGACGACCATGAAAAAACACCTCATCTCGACAGATTGGAAAGGTAATTTGGAATTCGAGGCGGAAGCCAATGGCCACCGCTTTACGATCGACGGACCACCGGAAGCCGGTGGGGACGACAAGGGTCCGCGCCCCAAGCCGCTCATGCTTGTGGCATTGGCTGGCTGCACAGCCATAGATGTGATCTCCATGCTCAAAAAGATGCGGGTGGAGGTATCTGGCTTCAAGGTGGATGTGGAAGGGGACCTGACCGAGGACCTTCCGGCGCATTACACGAAAATGCACATCATTTATACCTTCACGGGCAAGGACCTCCCGATGGAGAAACTGGAGAGGGCCATTGAAATGTCGAGGGAGAAGTACTGCGGAGTTTCGTATATGTATAAGCAGGCGGGGGTTGAACTGACTTACGAGATCAAGGTCAGGGATTAACTTCGTTGATCCCTCCCGGGATTAACTTCGTTGATCCCTCCCGGGATTAACTTCGTTGATCCCTAAGGGGATTAATTCCATTGATCCCTAAGGGGATTAATTCCATTGATCCCTTTAGGGGGGTATTTCAACATTTTAAATCCACCCGGCTGGCGCCGGGTTCTTTTTTTACCCCGAAGCCCCGGCTGAAAAGCAAGCTTTTCGCCGGGGCTCCGATAAAAAAAAAGCCACTATCGTGGCTGGATTTAAAATGTTGCGGAGAGAGAGGGATTCGAACCCCCGGAGGTTTTACCCTCAACGGTTTTCAAGACCGCCGCAATCGACCACTCTGCCATCTCTCCGGGGCAAAAGTACAATTTTTTTCCCTTTCCAAAACAAAAAAATTGATCCGCACCTGTTCACCGGTAAAATCCGTATTTTTACAAGCGGAACAACCAAATTCCCCGCAGCCCAGGCAGTCCCGGCGGCAATTCGTCCCGGCAGCCCATTCAGCCTGGCAGCCTTGTCCCGGAAAACCCGACCTATGGAAAAAGCCCGCATCGCCATTGTAATCTTGAACTGGAACGGGAAGCGCTTCCTGGAACAGTTCCTTGACGGGGTGAAAGCCAGTTGTCCGCCGGAGGCAGAGGTCGTGGTGGCCGACAATGGCTCCGCCGATGGCTCTGTGGCCTACCTGAAACAACAACATCCTGAAGTTGCGGTCCTGGAATTCCGGGAGAACCTCGGGTTCGCAGGGGGGTACAACGCCGCCCTTGACGCCCTGGATCACGAATACTGCGTGTTGCTGAACTCCGATATCGAAGTGGAGCCGCATTGGATCGAACCGGTCATTGCGTTGATGGATACCGATGAAAAGATCGCGGCCTGCCAGCCAAAAATCCTTTCCTGGCATGACAAGGCCCGCTTTGAATATGCCGGGGCCGCCGGCGGATACATCGACCGCTTTGGCTATCCGTTCTGCAGGGGCCGCATGCTGGGCAACCTGGAGAAAGATACGGGACAGTACAATGATACTAGGGAGGTCTTCTGGGCCACGGGCGCCTGCATGTTCGTCAGGAGAATAGTGTTCATGGAGCTGGGCGGTTTCGATGAGCGGTTTTTTGCCCATATGGAGGAGATCGACCTGTGCTGGCGCATGCACAACCGGGGCTACCGGGTCATGGTTTGCCCGGACGCTGAGGTCTATCACATTGGTGGCGGCACGCTCCCCAAAGCAAATCCCCAAAAAACCTTTCTCAACTTCCGCAACAGCCTGTGGATGCTGGCAAAGAATCTGCCTGCCGGGAAGTTCTATCCGACAATGATCATGCGCCTGATATTGGATGAAATGGCCGCCCTGAGGTTTTTGTTTGTCGGACAATTCCGGAATTGCCTGGCGGTTGGCCGTGCCTGGTGGGCCTTAATGCAGAAATTGAGGGAAATGCGGCGGGAAAGCCGTGCCCTGCCCGTGGACCTGCCGCGCCTGATTTACAAAAGGAGCATGGTGCTGGGGTATTATCTGAAAGGAAGAAAAAGCTTCCCCGACCTGAAGTGGTAACCGCCAGGCCCCAGATGAAGGGGTGACTGCTTACGCCCCGCCGGAAGCCATAAAGGCCTCCACTGCCAGGCGGTAACCCAGCAATCCGAATCCTGCGATGACCCCCTTGCAATGCGGACCGATACGCGACTCATGGCGGTACGACTCCCGTGCGTACACATTGCTGATATGTA
>SLSG01000007.1 GCA_007130545.1 Bacteroidales bacterium
CCGGCTTTCACCATTTCTGAAACCAGGGCTTTGGCTTCTGCGGCTTTCTCCCCGGGTATGCCTGCAAAGGACATGAGCTCCTGCAAGGTTAGCGGGTATTGAAAGACATTGAAATACAGCAGGATCTTCAGAAAAACATCCCTCATGTGGTCGCCGTCCGGTGAATAGGGTGAATGCA
Source organism: Bacteroidales bacterium (assembly GCA_007130545.1). Lineage (GTDB taxonomy): Bacteria > Bacteroidota > Bacteroidia > Bacteroidales > UBA7960 > SLSG01. The sequence goes on from SLSG01000007.1 coordinate 179, forward strand.
TGGTTCAGGCATATGTGACCAGAAACGGCCTGGTTTCATTTCTGTGGCGTGATGGATCAGTGAACAGCATTCAAATAAAACAATTTTTCAATTGATTTTGTTCTTCTTTCAGGGAAATGCCTGACCCACTGCCTGGAGGTGCTTGAATCAACAAGGCGGAATCATGCCTTTAGCTGGTTACCTCCAATGGGGAAACCGGAAACTCCCGGACGCAAAAACGGACAGTCGCTGTGCGGTGGCGGACAGTGTTCTATTTGATCTCCCTGTTTATTTTTTTTGTGGTGTGTTGACATATAGCATTGTCTGACATATGGAATGTTTTTTGATAGAGATTTTCCGATAAAAACATTCCGTGCATGATCAGAAATTACTTATTGCTTGCGCTCAGAAACCTGAGACGGCAGCCCGGCACTGCCTTCATAAATTTGATTGGTTTGTCTTCGGGTATGGCTGCGGCCATCATCCTTACCCTGTTTGTCAGCCATGAACGCAGTTTTGAAAACATGCACGGGAATGGTGACCGGGTTTACAGGATCATCACCAGGTTTGAGGGCACGTTTGACCGGACCATTCCGTACACCCTGGCCAGAACGGGTCCGTCGATCGCCGATGTGATCCCCGAAGTGGAGGCATTTTCCCGCATTATGACCTCCAACACGACCATCTACCAGGATGTGAACCATTTTACAAACACCCGGGTTTTTTATGTGGATTCGGGATTTACCGACATATTTAATTTTCAGCCGCTGGAAGGCAACATCCATCTTCCGTTGCGGGATCCTTCCCACGTCATTTTAACTGAAAGGATGGCAGGGAACCTCTTTCCCGGTGAATCCGCCCTTGGAAAAACGATTGAAATGGATGTGTTCGGCATGGACCTGGAAAAGGACCAGTTCATGTTTCAGAGAAGAGCACTGGTAGTCGGTGCCGTGATTGCAGATCCGCCGACCAATACGCATTTGCAATTCGATGTGCTTGCCCCTTTGCTGGCCATCCCGGAATACCAGCTGAACGGCCTGATGAATTTTTTTGCCACCTATTTCTTGTTGAGCTCGCCACCGGACCGGGTCCTGCATGAGACGATCTCCAGCCACGCCGGTGAACTGGTCGCGGAGGTATTCGGACAGAACCTGAAAGCGACGATTCTGCTGCAGGGTTTAAAGGACATTCACTTCGGGCAGCGACTGGATACCGATCTGAGTCCGCCGGGCAACCGCCAGTCCATCCGGATCATGATCGGGCTGGCATTGTTTATCCTGGTCATCGCCATTTTCAACTTCGTCAACCTGGTGACTGCACGATCCGACAAAAGGATCATTGAAACCGGGATCAGGAAGGTTTCAGGCGCAGGAAAAAAAGATATTGTGCTCCAGTTCCTGGGTGAATCCGTCCTGTTCGCATTCATCGCACTTGCGGTGGCTTTGATCCTGGTGGAAGCCTTCCTTCCCCCGTTTTCAGCATTGCTTGAGAGGGACCTGTCCCTGTATGCTTTCTTTAGCCTGTCACTCGTTGGCGGATTGCTCATGCTTGCCCTTGGGGTCGGGATTGCCGCCGGCCTGTATCCGGCCATTCATTTCGCAGGTCATCAGCCGGCCGCCATTCTGAAGGGGCAGTTGCATATGGGCCGTAAAACCGCCCTGCCGCGGGTTATACTCGTGGTCATGCAATTCGCCATGGTGGTGCTCCTGATCGTTTCATTGCGAGTGGTGAATGACCAGGTCCGGTTCATGAAACGCGATGACCTGGGCTATGACAAGGAAAATGTACTGTTGTTCAGAAGCCTGACCCCCGGAATACAATCCTCCTACCAGGTGTTGAAGCAATCCCTGCTGCAATTGCCTGAGGTCACTGCGGTTACGGCATCGCAGGCCGTGCCGGGGCTGGGGGGAGCCGGCCAGGTGTTCCGGCTGCGCGAGCAAACACCCGATCAGGGAATCCCGATCACCTATTTTGCGACCATCGACGATTTCATTGACTTCTATGATATACCGCTGCTGGAAGGCCGCTGGCTGGATGAAAGGATTCAGACAGACCGCTACGAGTTTGTCGTGAATCAGGAAACTGTTCGCAGACTGGGGCTTGACGAACCGATCGGGGCGGATGTGGCCATATGGGAGTATTACGGAAAGATCATCGGTGTGGTGAAGGACTTTCATTACCAGAGCCTGCATCAGCCGATTGGCGCCCTGGTATTTAACCGCTACTTTGACGAGATCCGGATCATCTCCGTGAAGGTGGCCGCGGATGATCTGCCTGCAGCCAGGGCCCGGATTGAACAGGTTTTCATGCAGGCCGATGCTTCCTACGGAGTTTCGAGTGTATGGCTTGATGAGATTCACGCGCGTTCCTACAGGTTTGAAGACAGAAATTTCTCCATCATTCTGTTCGCTTCCATCGTGGCGATTGTCATTGCATTGCTCGGACTCATCGGACTCTCGAGCTTTATGGTCCGGTCGAGACAAAGGGAAATCGGCCTGCGAAAGGTATTGGGTGCCTCTGGCTTTCAGGTAATCATGGTTTTTATCAACCAGATACTGAGATGGATCTCCATTGCCATTGTGATCGCCCTGCCCCTTGCATGGTGGATAGCGACCACCTGGCTGGAAAATTTTGCCTACCGGATCAGGCTGTCCCCATGGCTGTTCATTGTTGCAGCCCTGATAACCGTGGTGGCCGTCTCGATCACGGTGTTTTCCCAGGCCTGGCATGCTGTAAGCCGCTCGCCGGCAAAAACCCTTAAGACCGGATAACCAATCCCGGACAGGTTTTTAATATGGACAAAAAAAAAGCAACGGGCTGTCACATTTTTAAATGCAACAGCCCGTTATGAAAACCAAGACCGGATTTACCCGGGAGGCGATAAACCAATGACAATTGTGCCTACCTCTTCATTAATTTGGTC
>SLSG01000050.1 GCA_007130545.1 Bacteroidales bacterium
ATCAAGTGCTTAAAATTAAAAAATATTTTAATCCGAAACCATGCTTTCGATCTTGGCGCGGATCTCAGCCAGGCCTTCGCTGACCTCTTTTTCCGGGGAAATGAAGTTGTAGTCCCCCCAGAACCCATAATCGTATACCAGGTCCTTGTCTGAAAATACGGTATGGGTATTCATGGTTTCCCTTCGCTGGAACCGCCTGACATCCTGTGTTTCGATGTGGCATACGGCATGTTCAAAAAATGCCAGGTAGTTGTTGTTGAAGACTTTGCCGCGGTGGCGGAACTTAAGGCGGATCTCGCCCCGGACATGCTCCAGGATGTAGCGGCCCTCAAAAAGCTGGTACCTTACCGTATAGCCTATCCGCTCGATATTGGCCACATAGTCGCGACTCCGCCGCCTGATGAACAAATACTGTTCGTTGTTGATGTACCTGGGATTGACCTCGAACTCGGCCCCCACGAATGCGAGCGTTTCCGTGTCCACGTATACCACCCCCATAAACAGGGCCTGGTTGATCTTTTCCCTCTGACGAAATTCAATGGCGTAGGCAGACCGGGAATTGTAGGAAACGATGTCGGCCTTCACAAAGTGGTACTGACCCATGGTTTCGGGATCAAGGAAATCCGGGATGTTCCGCATAAAGTCCAGCTCAAGCGAGCTGCCCACACCAGCCTCCAGTTTCAGCTCCAGGGAGTCGGCCGCTTCAATATTGGTGATGGTCCTGGATTTGAGCAACTTCACCTGGTCCTCGTCGGTGATGCTGGTATAGGCAGGCTTGTACACTTTGATTACGGCTTCGGAATAGCGCATCAGCTTGGTGTTTCGCTGCACCCCCTCCCTGTAGAAGCTGGTCAGGTACACCGGTGCCCGGCTGTAGTTTTCATGCCTTTTTGCCAGGGCTTCCCGGACGATGACATCCGGGTCGTAGTACCTGATGATGACCTCCTGCATAGAGATATAGTCCGTCTCCAGCATCACGTCCACACTCCTTCCTACCAGCAGCCTCAGCGGCATTTCCCTGCCCCGGTAGCCCATATAGGAGAAGCGCACGACGGTATCCAGCAGTTCGACCGGCAGTCTTAGCGAAAACGATCCTTCCATGTTGCTGGCAATGCCCTGGCCTTTGCCCGGGATGCTAACCGATGCATAAGGCAGCGGGTTTCCATTGTCTGACTCCAGCACCCTGCCCCGTATGATGAAATGGTCAGGTGCAGGTGGCGGAACCTCTTCGTCATGCTTTGTATCGCCGGCTTCAGGCTGTTCTTCCCCGGGCCTGAAGATCAGGATATGTTGTTCCAGCACCAGGTAATCGAGCGCCGGATCATCCAGAATCTCTGAAAGGAATTCCTTCACAGGCCTGGACGACCTCTGCAGGCGTATGCGCCGGTCGTTGTCAATCAGGTCGCTGTCATAAATGAAATACATGCCGGTCAGCCGGGAAATCTGGCTTAGTACATCGTAGATGGTGGCGGACTGGCGGGGGAGGTGGATTGTTTGTTCGAGTACCCCGGCTTCCTTGTTTTTATCATTGTCGGATGGGCTGGCAGCCTGCATACCGTATACCATCACCACGCACAGGACCAGACCGGGCAGCAGGGTCCGGCAAAAGCCAGGGATGCGGGAAGTAAACCACCGGTATTCAAAAAAATTGCTCGCAGTGGCCATGTGGAATACGGTTGTTTATAACCTTTGTCTGAACTGGATGATGGAATCGGCTTTCTCCTCCACCTCCAGGTTCATCGACATACCAATCAGTTCAACTATGGTCGGAATGGTGTTCCGGTAAAACGTGACAGTCAGCCTTCGCTGGCTAACTTCGGGGTCGGCCTGCAGCCGGGCGCCGAAATTGCGGTTGATGACCAGCAGGACATTCTCCAGCGATTCATCCTTAAAATGCATCCGGCTCATGCGCCAGGCAGTAAGATCCTGGCCTTGTGGCCTGGACCGTTCGAACTTTCCGCCGGTCAATACCAGCATCTCACCCTGTTCCAACTCCATGCTGCGGTTCCCGGCCTGGCGTGGATTGACCCTGACCCGGCCTTCTTCCACGTATAGTTCAAAGTGTTCCTCTCCGTCTGACTTCAGGTTGAAGGAGGTTCCCAGAACCTGTATGGTGGCTTGTCGGGTCTCAATCAAAAAGGGTTGTTCCTCCTTGCCTGTGACCTCAAAAAATGCTTCCCCTTCCAGGGATACACGACGATTTTTGGTGTCGAACCTTTCAGGATAAGACAAACTGGTATTCTCCGCAAGGTAGACCACTGACCCATCATGCAAGAACTGTACCAGCGTCTGGTTGTCGGTCGTGGTGTTGACTGCAAAAATATCCGGAATCTCACGGTTCAGGATGTTGGTGAAAAGCAAGGTGCCGGCCACGACAAGCAGTGCGATGGAAGCGGCAACCCGCATCCAGACAGGAAACAGTGATTTCGCGGGCGACCGTCCCTGTGCAGGCAGCAGCCCGTCAGATGCCAGGCGGCTGTTCAGTTGGTCCCAGGCCTTGTCGGTATTCACCGGCTCCTGACTGACTGGAAACAGTCGGTCCAGGATTTCATCGTCCTTCAATTTATCTTTATCTGCATGCATGGCTTTGTACTAATAAGCAAATTCTTTGTATTTCTTCAGCCGGATTCTGAATAGCTGCAGTGCTTTTCCCATGTTCGCCTCCACGGTTTTCACCGAGATTGACAGTTCCCTTGCTATTTCATGGTACTTCAGGCCTTCAAACCGGTTCATGCGGAAGATCAGTCTGCATCGCTCAGGCAACTCCTGCAGGATTTCGTCAATGAGCTGCTGAAGCTCCTTCGCTTCCAGTGCTTCCGATTGCGTCGCTGCGCCTTCTGACTGCCTCTCCATCTGACTTATGGCATACCTTCTTTTCACGGCTTCGTGCTCCAGATGTTTCAGGGCATTGTTACGTATCGATTGGTATAAATATCCCCTAAGCGTCGTTTTTACCATTATTTTTTTTCTGTTCCTCCAGTAGTTGTAAAAAAACTCCTGGGTGATCTCCTCGGCCACATCCATGCTTCCTGTAAAACTTAGGGCATACCTGCACAGGGGGG
>SLSG01000037.1 GCA_007130545.1 Bacteroidales bacterium
CGTACAGCAACCACGTTGTTATTCAATGACCATCTATCGTCAAGAATAAACTCACAACCTACATAATCCGAATAAAAACTTTCGAACTTTAAATCGTGGTGTACTTCAATTATTTCAACGTCATTCAATACTACCTTGACTTTATCATCACCGGCATACAACACCAACTGCCTGTCATTGATTCGTGTTCCAATTTCACGAACTTTTCCAACTGTCGCAGTAGCATCGGGGTTATAAACACCCTTTATTTTCTGCCTTTCACTACCTGTAAAAAACGGCGAAGGTCTGGAAGGAAATCTCGGTGTTGGTCTATCTCTCGGTACAGGTCTGCGGGGTATCATACTACCGTATCTTTTCTTGAATCTTTCCAATTTAACTCTATTTCTATTCATTTTTATCACTACCTTTCTCTCACTTTCCTTGGTTCGCCTACAATCGCTATACCATCATCCATATAGAAGGTTTCTGCTTTGTATCTCTTATGCATCTCTTGATGCTTATCCCACTCTGCAAATGTCTTTATCTGTACTTCTATCGGATTCCCATACGCTTCGATGATGTAGTCATTGTCGAAAATGAATGGGGCTGGATCGAGGAGATCAACCTGACCTATGTGGTGGTAAGGATATGGGACAAGCGGCGCCTGATCATTCCTTCCTCCTATTTCCTGGACAAGCCCTTCCAGAACTGGACCCGCACTTCGGCGGATATTCTGGGGACCGTGTTCATTTATACGGACTACAATGTACCGTTTGAAGCCCTCAGGAAAGAGCTTACCCGCTTGCTGGAGGCGAGTCCGCACTGGGACAAAAAAGTGAACGTGCTGCAGGTTACCGAGGCCCGTGAAAACACCCTGGAGATCCGGGCACTGATGAGTGCCGCCACTTCCCCGGCGGCGTGGGACCTCAGGGTGTACGTAAGGGAAAAGCTGGTGGAGTTTATCCAAAGGGAGTATCCGGAAAGCCTGCCGCGGACCAGGATCGCTATACAGAATCCACTGCCGGACAAGCAGGGCGGCAAGCCAGTCGATAAGGGAAAACCAGTCGTTTAAGCGCGCGCACCCGCATCGGACCCAAATTGCTGGGTCAGAATGAGGACGACAGCTTTTAATCAGCTTTTTTCGAGGGTCTTCAGCAGGTCAATTGCATCTTCCTGGCTTTTGATGACATAGCGGGCATCGGTCCGGATCAGTCCCACTTTCACGGTCCATGCATGGGCAGGCAGGGTCTGGAACAACAATTCATCCGACCACCCGGCCCCCATCGCCAGCACAAATTCATAATCCTTGCGGGACAACCAGTGCATGGCCAGCTCTCCCTTATTGATCCCGGAATTGCTGACTTCAATGACTTTTTTCCCGGTGAGCACCTGCACCCCGATATTGGTGGTAATGGACAGCAGATGATCGCTTACCTCCCGGGAAAGGAAGGATGCCTGTTCTATGTCAGCCTTGTGGTAAAACCAGGACAGGGAGTAATCTCTTTCCTTCACATAGGCCCCCGGCAGGCGGTCAGAATACATCTCCAGCAAAGGCAGAATCTCTTTTTTCCATTCGGAGGACAGGGGCTTGAACAGGTGCCACTCCCGCTGCCCCGCCTCCCTTATCCAGGTCCCATGCTCAGCAGTCAGGTTGACAGGGGTGTCTCCGAGCCAGGACTCCAGGTCGGGACGCCCCCGCCCGCTGATAATCACAATATCCGTCTTGTCATCCGCATTCAGGTTTTTCAACAGACTCAGCAGACCTTCCGGGGGTTTGGCATCCGAACGCTTGGGAGTGTAGGGAACCAGGGTCCCGTCATAGTTCACGATGATCAACCGGTTTTGCGACTTTTTATAGCCCTCTACCAGGGACCGGATGGTCCCTGGCTTGATTAATTTCTTTTCTGAGGTGAAGATCGATATATTACTAATCTCCAACAGATTGGCAACATATTCGTTGGCCCATTTGGTCACATCGTAGCGTTTGAGCCGCTCCTGCATCACCTCATTGCGCCTGAGCTGTTCCTCTTCGGGAATGGAAAGTGCTTCGGCAATGCCGTCGGCAATCTCATCGATGTTGTTGGGGTTGATGATGATGGTCTCCCCGAGCTCCTTGGCCGCCCCGGTAAATTCACTAAGTACCAGTACCCCCAGTTTATCACGCAGGGAAGCGATATACTCCTTGGCAACCAGGTTCATGCCATCGCGCAAGGGCGTGATCAGGGAAACATCGCTCATCCGGTACTGGGCGATCAGCTGTTTATGGGGCAGGGAGGTATACTGGTATATCACCGGCGTCCAGTCCACTTTCCCGTAATTCCCGTTGATGTTCCCAACCAGCTCGTCCAACCGCCGCTTGATTTTCTGGTATGCCGTCACCCCGGTCCTGGATGGAACCACAATCATGTTCAGGAACACCTTCCCATGCCATTCCGGATGCTTCTTCAGAAACAACTCAAACCCAAGCAGCCGGTTTACAATGCCTTTGGAATAATCCAGCCGGTCCACCGACAGCACCACCTTTGGCTTTCCGGGTCCGGGTTTGTCGGATGGGTAAGGCGACACATCCATGTCATGGAATTTGTCAAAAGCGATTCCCATTGGGAAAGTACCCACCTTCACCACCCGGTCGGATAGCGTAATGTGGCCCATATGGTTTTCCTTCCCAAGTATCCGCAACACAGAGCGCAAAAAGTACTGGGAATAGTCATGCGTATGGAATCCGATCAGGTCAGAGCCCAACAGCCCTTTAAGGATTTCGGCGCGGCTTTCTTTGGGGAACATGCGGTACATCTCGTAGGAGGGGAAGGGGATGTGCAGGAAAAAGCCGATCGGATTATTTACTTTCTCCTTGAGCAGGGCCGGAAGCAGCATCAGGTGGTAATCGTGCACCCAGACAATGTCGCCTGGCTGCAGAACCTTGAGCACCTCATCCCGGAACATCTCGTTCACGGTCTTGTACTCGGTCCAGAACTCGCTTTCAAAGCTGGCATAATTCGGAAAGTAATGAAACAGGGGCCAGATGGTCTTGTTGCAAAACCCCAGGTATACCTTGTCCATCAGTTTTTGCGACAGGAA
>SLSG01000262.1 GCA_007130545.1 Bacteroidales bacterium
ATTGCGAACGCCAGCCGCTATTTGACGGAATTCCCCCGGAACCGCTCCTGAAGAACCTCAGGGAATTCTCGGAGGTCATCGCCCTGGCAGGGAATATAGACTGCGGACTGGCGGTGGATGGAGATGCGGACCGCATTGCCCTGTTCGACCACCAGGGCAATTACATAGACTCCCACCATGTCATCCTGCTGTTGATTTACTACCTGCACCATTATAAAAAACTGTCCGGAAAGGTGGCCACCGGTTTCAGCTCTACGGTCAAGATCAAAAAACTTTGCGATATTTACGGCTTGCCCCTTGAGATCGTGAAGATCGGGTTCAAGCATATCAGCGGACTGATGCTGACGGAAAATATTCTCGTGGGCGGGGAAGAGTCGGGCGGCATTGCGGTCACCGGACATATCCCCGAACGGGACGGGATCTACAATGGGATTCTTCTCTGGGAAGCAATGGTCAAAACAAAGAAATCGATTCAACAACTCATAGAGGAGATTTATGACCTGACCGGCCCCTTTGCTTTTGAACGCTCAGACCTGAAACTTGCGCAGGAAGACAAGGACCGCATTGTGCAGAACTGCGAAAACGGGGTTTACAAGCAGTTTGGCAAATGGAAGGTGATCCGGACCGAAACCCTGGACGGTTTCAAGTATTATTTCAGCGACAAGCAGTGGCTGATGATCCGGCCTTCGGGAACAGAACCGGTATTGCGGACCTATGCCGAAGGGCTTGACAAGGAAGAAGCCAAAGAGATCCTGCAGACAGCCTATGCCACCATCATGTCAAAATAATTTCCGGATGCGTTTACTAGCCCTCCTGTTCTGTCTTCTGGTTCCTGCCCTGCTGCATTCCGCCCGGTCAAACGGTTTCCCCCTGCCGCAGGATGTCCAGCCACACGGTTTCCCCCTGCCGCAGGATGCCTGGCCGGCCGGGCAGGAAACATCCGATGAAAAGGTAACATCCGACGACAATAACGATAAGCCACCAACTGATAACCTGCCCTTTTATAACAGAAGGGCGGTCCGTACGGTTGCAGGCATACAGGCCGCCGGGTATTCGATAGCCCTGATTGCCCTGAACCATGCCTGGTACAAGGACCATCCGCGGACCTCCCTGCACTTTCACAACGACGTGGGCGACTGGAAGCAGATGGACAAGCTGGGGCACCTGACCACTACCTACCACCTGGCCCGGGTGGGGGCGGAAAGCTTCCGGCTGGGCGGCATGGACCCGAAGCGGTCGGCCTGGCTGGGATCGGCAAGCGGACTGGGTTTCATGACCGTGATCGAGATACTGGACGGGCTTTCTGAAGAATGGGGGTTCTCCGTGGCGGACCAGGCAGCCAATATGCTCGGGCCCGCTATTTTTGTGGGACAGGAATACCTGTGGCAGGAGCAGCGCCTGACATGGAAGTTCTCCTTCCGGAAAACCAAATTGTCCGGTTACCGTCCGGAAGTGCTCGGGTCCAGCCTGGCAGAGAACATGATCAAAGACTACAATGGCATGTCGTTCTGGGCGTCCTTCAACCCGGGATCCTTTATACCGGAGTCCGATTCCGGCCGCCTGGAATGGCTGCCCCCCTGGCTGAATATCGCTGTGGGTTATGGGGCATACGGAATGCTGGGAGGAAGCGAAAACCCCACCCACCACGAAGGAGCGCCCCTGCCGCATTTCGAACGTCACCGGAGGTGGTTGCTTTCACCCGATATCGACCTGGCCCGCATCCCCACACAGAGTAAATTCATAAAAACCCTTTTCCACGCCCTGAACTTTATAAAAATCCCTGCACCTGCCCTGGAGTACAACAACCGCCAAGGCTGGCAATTCCATTTAATATATTTCTAATGTCCAATACCCAACAACCAATACCCAATACCCAATACCCAATGTCCAATACCCAACACCCAACAACCAACACCCAACACCCAATAACCAACACCCAATATCCAATATCCAATACCCAACACCCAATACCCAATACCCAATACCCAACACCCAATATCCAATATCCAACACCCAATGTCCAATACCCAACAACCAACACCCAATAACCAACACCCATGACTAAACAAACCCTGATTCTGATCGCCCTGGTCCTGTTCCTTCCTTTTGCCTTTGGAACAACTGCTAACGGACAAAACCTTACCCATCCGACGGAATATTTCGGATTTGAGCCCGGTGCTGACCGGAAGCTTTTCACCTATGATGCCCTGATGTCTTACCTGAAAACACTGGAAGGGGAAACCGACCAGATGCGCCTGATCCAGATCGGAGAGTCCGAATTGGGAAGGCCCATGTACATGGCATTCATTTCCTCTGCAGAGAACATCAGCCGGCTTGAAGAACTCCGTGAGATCAACAGACGACTGGCCCTTGATCCCGGCATCCCGGACGGGGAGCGCAGGCAACTCATTGAACAGGGAAGGGTATTCATCCTGGCCACCCTGTCCATGCATTCCACAGAAGTCGGACCATCCCAGGCGGCCCCCTGGATGGCCTATAACCTGATCACCGGGTCGGAGCCTGGCATGAAGGACTACCTTGAGGATGTGGTCTATATGATGAACCCCTGCCATAACCCGGACGGGATGGACATGATTGTGGAGCATTACAACAAATACCTTGGCACTCCCCTGGAAGGAAGTTCTCTGCCCGGCCTGTACCACAAGTACGTCGGACACAACATCAACAGGGATTTCATCACCCTGACGCAAAAGGAGAACCAGGCCATTGCCGATGCCTATAACCTGGAATGGTTTCCGCAGGTGCTGGTAGAGAAGCACCAGATGGGGGCTGCGGGGGTACGGTATTTTGTGCCGCCCAACCATGACCCCATCGCCCAGAACATCGACGAGAACCTGTGGAGCTGGACCTGGGTGTTTGGCTCGAACATGGCCAGGGACATGACGGCAAAGGGATTGACGGGAATCAGCCAGAACTACCTTTTTGACAATTACTGGCCGGGGTCCACCGAGACCTCTGCCTGGAAGAACGTAATCAGCCTGCTTACTGAAGCCGCCAGTGTCCAGCTGGCAACTCCCGTATACATTGAACCGGGCGAGTTGTCTGTAACCGGGAAAGGGATCAGCGAGTACAAGAAGGGCATCAACTTCGTGGCCCCCTGGCCCGGAGGCTGGTGGACCCTGGGCGACATCGTCGACTACGAGCTGGAGTCACTTTATTCAATGATCAAGACCGGTTCCCTCTTCAGAAGGGACATCCTGACCTTCCGGAACGACCTGTGCCGGCGGGAGGTCGAAAAAGGCCTCACGGAAGCCCCATTCCACTATATCATCCCGCAGCAGCAGCATGACAAGGGGGAGGCCCTGCGCCTGCTGCAGCTGATGCAAAGGCACGGGGTGGATGTGTACCGGCTGGAACGTGACATTCTACTGGAAGGAAGGCAGTTCCGTTCGGGCGACTTTGTGATCCCGATGGGCCAGGCATACCGCCCGTTCATCAAGGAAGTCATGGAGACCCAGGAGTACCCCGTCAGGCGGTATACTCCCGGGGGGGACATGATCCGGCCCTATGACATCACGAGCTGGTCCTTGCCGCTTCACCGGGGGGTCCAAAGTGTGGAGCTCAACCAGCCGGCCCCGGAGGTCTACGAGTCGGTCGAAAAACTGACGGCAGAAAGTCTGGAAATGGCCATCGCACCGCCCGGACAGGGATACTGGATCCTGGATGGCAGGCGCAACGAAAGCTTTCACTTTGCCTTTGCCGCGCTGGGCAGGGGTCTGAACGTATACCGCCTGCAGGAAGACCTGGGTGTTGGCACACAGGGAGCACCTGCAGGAAGCTTCCTGGTGGAGGTCACCAACCGCAACCTCACGGCATTGCGCGAAATTGCCACGGTGCTGATGGCAGAAGGCATGGCAATGGCGGAGCGGCCGGATGTGGCTTTTTCTCCGGTCAGAATGCCCCGCATCCTGCTTTGTGAAACGAACTTCCATGACATGGACGCCGGATGGACACGCTGGCTGTTCGACACCTATGACATTCCCTATGAGGTGATGGTCCCGGGCGACTTTCCTGCTGCTGACCTCAACCGCAGGTTCGATGTGATCGTTTTCCCAGACGCCCCGAAGGACCAGATCATGCAGGGACGCATGGAAAGAGGCGGACAGGTGTTTATTCCCTTTTACAAGCCAGATTACATCAAGGGCATGGGCAGCGAAGGATGGCAAAAGGTACTGCAGTTCATTGAACAGGGAGGAAAGGTTCTGTCCTGGGGACGTTCAGTAGATCTGTTCACCGGACTGATGGAACCCGGACAGGGCAGGCAGCCATACAACCTGCCGATTAACAATGCGGCTGCCAGTTTGGAGCGGCAGGGGCTGTATTCCCCGGGCTCATTGCTCAGGATACAACTGTTGCAGGACCATCCCCTAAGTGTCGGACTACCCAGGGAGATAGGGGTGTTCCACCGTTCCAACCCGGTGCTGTCGACCTCCATCCCCGTGTTTGACATGGACCGCCGGGTCATTGGCATGTTCCCGGAAGGAAAGATTCTGCTGAGCGGTTACGCTGAAAAGGAGGAGCTGCTGGAAAGGGGACCGGCCATGGTCTGGGTCAAAAAGGGAGCGGGCCAGGTCATCCTTTACTCCTTCGTACCCAACTTCCGCGGCTCCACACCGGTTAGCAACAAGCTAATATTTAACGCTTTATTGCTAGATTAAATGGATTGCCAGATTATAAGGGGCTGGAATCCGGGACTGGACGGGCGAAAAGCTCAAACTCCCCGGCCCCGGTGATCTCTGCCTGAACAAAGTCCCCGGGAGCCACGCCCGGGGACTTCTCCAGGTAAACCTCGTTGTCCACCCCGGGTGAGTCAAAGGCGGTCCGCCCGATAAAGTGATCGGGCCCTTCTTCGTCGACAAGCACAGTCATTACCTGGCCGACCCTGGACGCATTGATCTCCATGGAGATCTCCTGCTGCACGGCCATCAGTTTCGCCGCGCGCTTTTCCTTTTCCTTTTCCGGAACGGGATCACCCAGTCTGAATGCGCTTGTGCCCTCCTCGGGCGAATAGGTGAATACCCCAAGGCGTTCAAACCTTGCCTCGCGCACAAAGTCAAGCAACTCACTGAAAGCCTCCCGGGTCTCACCCGGAAAGCCGACCAGCATGGTAGTCCGCAATGCAATACCGGGGACCTCCATCCTGAGTTTCCGTATCAGTTTCAGGGTGGCAGTCCGGCCATGTCCACGTCGCATGGACTTCAATACCTGGTCGTTGATGTGCTGCAGGGGGATGTCAAGGTAGCGGCATACCCTGGGGTTGCCGGCCATGACGGGGATCACGTCGACAGGGAAATTTGTCGGATAGGCATAGTGCAGGCGTATCCATTCGATGCCCGGGATCTCTGACAGTGCTTCCACCAGCGGGGCAAGCAGCGACTTGCGCTCCAGGTCGTATCCATAACTGCTCAGGTCCTGTGCAATCAGAATGATCTCCTTTACCCCCCGGGCGGCCAGCTGCCTGGCCTCCGTGAGCAGCTCAGCCGGTGGCACGCTGAGGTGTTTTCCCCGGATCAACGGGATGGCGCAGAATGCACAACTCCTGTCACAACCTTCCGAAACCTTCAGATAGGCGTAATGCGACGGAGTCGTCAACATGCGTGCGGTGTTTTGGCGGACATATTTTTCCTTGAGGTGGGCAAACAGGGCATCTGTATCGAAGACACCGAACCAGGCATCCACCTCGGGCACTTCTTTCTTCAGTTCCTCACGGTAACGCTGGGAAAGGCAGCCGGTGATCAGCAGCTCCTGCACCTCCCCGCGTTTGCGGGCCTCCACAAAGGCCAGAATGGTGTCGATGCTTTCCTGTTTGGCATCCCGGATAAAGCCGCAGGTATTGACGATCACAATATCCGCAGCCTGATCCGCATCATGCATCAGCTCAAAATGCTCGTGTGACAACTGGCCCAGAATTTTTTCGGAGTCCACCAGGTTTTTGGAGCAACCCAGGGTGATCAGGTTGATGCTTTTTTTCATCATTCGGAGGCTCCCGAGAATAGGGTTTCCACAAAGGCTTCCCGGTCGAAAAGCTGCAGATCGCCAATGCCTTCGCCAACACCAATGTATTTTACGGGCACCTTGAGCTGATCACTGACACCGATCACGACCCCTCCCTTGGCAGTTCCGTCCAGTTTGGTAATGGCCAGGGCAGTGACTTCGGTGGTCGCAGTGAATTGCCGGGCCTGCTCGAAGGCATTCTGCCCGGTAGACCCGTCCAGGATCAGCAGGATCTCATGGGGGGCATCCGGGATCACCTTCTGCATCACCCGTTTGATCTTGCTCAGCTCATTCATCAGGTTCACCTTGTTGTGCAACCTGCCGGCCGTATCCAGTATGGCCACGTCCACCTGGTTGGCAACCGCATAGCGCATGGTCTCATAGGCCACGGCTGCAGGGTCTGCATTCATTCCCTTTGACACGACATGAACCCCGGCCCGTTCCCCCCAGATCAGCAGCTGGTCGACCGCCGCCGCACGAAAGGTATCGGAGGCACCCAGCACGACCTTCTTCCCGGCCAACCTGAATTTGTAGGCCAGCTTGCCAATGGTGGTGGTCTTTCCCACTCCGTTCACACCTACGACCATGATCACATAGGGTCCGCCGGAAGTGGCGGCCACCTGTCCGTAGTCCTGGTTCACGTTTTCTTCCAGCAGGGCGATAATCTCTTCCTTCAGGATACTGTCCAGCTCGCCTGCACCCATGTATTTGTCCCGCGCCACCCGCTCTTCAATGCGCTCAATGATGCGCAGGGTGGTGGCCACCCCCACATCCGAACTGATCAGCACCTCTTCCAATTCATCCAGGACCGCATCATCCACACGGGATTTTCCGGCCACAGCCTTGGAAAGCTTGGAAAAAATTGATGTACGCGTCTTGGACAAACCCTTGTCCAGGTCTTCCTTTTTATCCCGGGAAAAAAAATCGAAAAGGCCCATGATCGGTGGCGTTGGTCGGGGTTAAAAAAAAGACCTGACCCGGTGCTTGGGACAGATCTGGCAGCGGGCAATGGAAAAGTGAAACTTACTTTTTCTCCGCAAAAAAATCCTTAACCTTATCCGAAGCGATGATGTCTTCATCAAAGGTGTAAGCGCCTGATTTCTCAGACTTCTTCATCCTGATTACCTTAGCAAAACCTTTTCCGGTGTCCGTCTTGAGGGTTGCAACTACTTTCTTTGCCATAATATGGGGAGATTATTTTATTTCTCTGTGAACGGTCATTTTCCTGAGGATCGGATTGTATTTCTTGATCTCCAAACGCTCTGGGGTGTTTTTCTTGTTCTTGGTGGTAATGTACCTGGAAGTGCCCGGCTGACCACTGTTCTTATGCTCGGTGCATTCGAGGATCACCTGAACGCGTGCTTCTTTTGTTTTCTTTGCCATGATGGGTACACCTTTATTTTTTCTTTCAGGAGCGCAAAATTACATAATTATCTTGAATTATCCCACCAAATCTCAAAATTAATTTAAAAATAGGAGGTTCCCACCATTTTCCATACCTTCGCATTTAAAGCAGGAGGAGTGGCCAGGTTATCTGCTCCCGATTGTTCATTTTAAGCAAATTATTATGTCTGAAATCAAGGTAGTATCGCTGAGTTATGAATTACGCAAAGGTGGTCCAGAGGGGGAAATTGTTGAATCCGTGGAGTCGGATAAGCCGGTACAGTTTCTGGTCGGCGCGGGAAGGCTGATTCCCCGGTTTGAGGACAACGTAAAAGGCCTTGCCAACGACGAAGCGTTCGAGTTCACGGTAAAGTCTGACGAAGCCTACGGTCCTGTAAATGAAAAAGCGGTGGTAGACCTTCCCAAGGATATATTCATGGTGGATGGTCAGTTGGCCGAAGACCTGCTGGAAGTGGGGAAGGTTCTGAACATGCAGGACCAGGAAGGCAATCCGCACAGGGGACAGGTGATGGAGGTCGGTGAGGAAAGCGTGAAAATGGATTTCAATCATCCGCTGGCGGGGATGGACCTGCATTTTAAGGGCAAGGTCCTGGACAGCCGTGAAGCCACCCCTGAGGAAATCTCACACGGCCACGTCCATACCGGCAAGGACGGACATTAGCATTTTTTTTATTTCAGGGTTTTCAGCGAAGCAATATGCCAAGTCACGCCAACGGCAATGACCAGGAGCAAGCCCCTGACCCACCAAAGCTGCACGGCCCAGATGGCCGATATGGCAATGGTCACCCAAAGCAGGGCGATTGCCCCTGCCTTGATCTTGGCTTTCACCCCTCCCCTTTCGCGGTAATTGCGGATGGTCTCCCCGAAATACCGGTGGTTGATCAGCCAGAGATAGAAGCGCCTCGAGCTGCGTGCGAACAGCCATGCCGAAAGCAGCAGGAATGGGGTGGTAGGGAGCAGGGGAAGCGGGATGCCCAGAATGCCCAGCCCCAGCGAGAGCGTTCCGGCTACCAGGTAGATGATCCGCAGCAGCGGCGGCAGTTTTTTCCCGAAATCCGGCATGTCTGCCGGCTGTTGTTTCTGTTCACCAAGGCTGTCTTTCATTGTCGGGGAGGAATGCAGAAGGCGCAAATCTAATAAAGTTTTTTATTATGGAGGTACCATCCCACAACGAACAAAGCTTCTTTCTGACCAGTCCCAGCAACTTCCGTTTCGGGGTGACCAGCATCATGCCTTCCCGGGAAAAGCCCCGTGCCATTTTGTTGCTGATTACAGGCATGGCTGAACATGCAGGCAGGTACCGGGAGTTTGCTTCATTTCTAACCGGACACGGCATCGGATTTTTTTCGGCCGACCATCCGGGGCAGGGAATTACGGCCGGAAAGCAGTCAAAGTACGGACTGGTCTCCAAAACCCGGGGCTGGGAAAGGATGCTGGAGAATACCCGCTCTTTGTATACACATATCCGCAAAGCACATCCTGAAATCCCGGTCTTCATAATGGGACACAGCATGGGTTCGGTGCTTGCCCGGCATTTTATGGCGGTCTACCCGGTATACATTCAGGGACTGATTCTTTCGGGGCCTTTCGAAACCCCAACAGCCCTGTTAAGGCTTTCTAAAACCATGGTTTGGATGCTGTCATTATTCACCGGGTCCAAGTCCAACAGCAATTGGTTCAATAAATTGTTTTATGGCAAGCTGAACCGCCATTTCAAACCCAGACCCACTTTGTTTGAATGGATCTCATCTGTCAGGGAGGAGGTGGATGCGTATGACAGCGACCCGGGCTGCGGGTTTTACTGCAGCAATGCCTTCTATTGTTCCCTGTTTACAGGGATTGCCGCCATGAAAAAGTCCCAACACAACCTGAAATACCGTAAAACCCTTCCGCTGCTTATCCTAAGCGGGCAGGCAGATCCGGTGGGCAATTTCGGTAAAGATGCGCTCAGGATTCATCAGAAGTTTTACAAGCAGAAGTTCCAGAACCTCACGCTGAAGGTCATGCACGGAAGGCACGAGTTGCTGCATGAGGCGGAAAAGGGGAAAACCTTTTATTACCTGTTGAACTGGATGGAGGGACACCTCACCCGGTGACTGGCTGAAACGTTTGTCAGGCACGGAAGATCAGCAGGGGCACCTGGCTTTGATGGATGAGTTTTTTTGTGATGTCCGGGAAGAACAGCCTGGAAATCAGTCCGCGCTTGCGATTGGTCAGGGCAAAAAGGTCTATTTTGTTTGCGTGGGAAAACTCCGCCACTTTCTGAACGATATCCCCCCCTTCCAACAAATGGCATTCCACATTCAGTCCCTTGTGGACCCTCCGGAAATAATCCTTCAGCGCCTCCATCCTTACCTTGTCCCACGACTTTTTCGGGTCCTTCGACACATGGATGCAGTGGATCCGGAACTTGAAGGCAGATACAATATTGATCAGCCTTCGTATGGCCACATAATCTGAATCATCAAAATCGGTGACGTATACAATGTTTTTCACCTGTGTCTCCCGATCAAAGGCCGAGTTGGCAGGGATGGCCAGCACCGGCACCCGCGTACGGTCCAGAACCCTGTACACCACACTGCCGATAATGTCGCTTTGCTTTTCACCCTTACCCTTGGTACCTGCTACGATAATGCCGGGTTTGTAATCTTTTGCAACCCTGGCAATCTCGTCTTCCACGATGCCCTCCCGCAGGCTGTAGCCGATGCGTATCCCTTCAAATCCCTGCTCACGGGCCGCTTCCCGGATCCGGGCCACAAAACGGACCAGGTTTTTCCTGGCCGCGGCCTCCATTTCCCGCAGGTTGATATCCATATCGACCTGTATGCTGTAGGCATCAGTAATGGGCACCAGGTCAACAATCGGCGCATAATACACATGCAGGATCTTGATCTCCGCATCAAACTTTTGGGCCAGGTTCAGGGCGTAAAGGCAGGCACTTTTTGAATGGTCTGAGAAATCAACCGGCACCAGAATCCGTCGAATGGTTTTCCTGCTCTTTTTTTCCGCTTCTTCCCGCTCCGTTTTCCACATGGCCATCAGGCGCAGGGCCTTTTCCACATCAGACTCGCGGATCTGCACCTTGACCCCCTCTGAAACTGCCCCCTGAAGCAGGTTGATGTGTTTCAGGGATACCTCAATGCCGGCGCTCTCAAACCTGGCCTTTAAGACCTCGGCAGAGGTATAATGGTCTGTTGCAACAGTAATCAATCGATCTTCCATGATGCAAAATATTTGGGGTTCAAGCCAAAACTCTCACCGGGAAAAGTACGAAAAAACAAGGAGGAATCCAAGTTCCGTATCGATTAAGCAACAGAAAGAAACCTGTCGTCCGCGCGCGCCATCCAAAAAAATTGGGCATATGGTGTTCCACTGGAATGCATTCGTTATTTTTGTCGCTTCACCGATTTTACATTTTTCCGTCGGATGGGGCAGTGCCCATCCGACAATAACAATACAAACCAGTATGCGATCCATTTCAATACACGTTTCCCTCCCCGCGTCCCTGTTTCTCACTGTCGCATTGGTCTCCGCTTCACTCACGACCCGTGCATGGGATACCCACTATGAGCAGCATGAGCTGAACAGCACCCCTTCCTATGCAGAGACCATTGAGTTTTGCCGGCGCCTGGCAGATGTTTCTGCCATGGTGCATTTTACCAGCATCGGTAAAAGCCACCAGCTGCGTGACATCCCGATGTTGATCCTCGACCGCAACGGCCATTTCAGCCCGGAGGAGGTCCGTGCCTCCGGCAATGTGGTGCTGCTGGTGCAGGCGGCCATTCATGCCGGTGAGCCGGTTGGAAAAGATGCGGGATTGCAGCTGCTTCGCGACATCGCGGTCCACCAAAAACATCTGGGGGCCCTTGAGAACGTCACCTTGCTGTTTTTGCCGATCCTGAACGTGGACGGACACGAACGCTTCGGTCCCTACAACCGCATCAACCAAAACGGTCCCGAGGAAATGGGCTGGCGCACCAATGCGCTGAACCTCAACCTGAATCGCGACTACCTGAAAGCCGACAGCCGGGAGATCCGGGCCTTTCTTGAAATGTGGAACCGCTGGGAACCCGACTTTTTCATTGATACCCACTCCACCAACGGAGGAGACTACCAATACACGATGACCTATATGCTGGAAACCTGGGGCAATATGGACCCCGCGCTGACGCAGTGGTGCGAGGAGGTCTTCATCCCTTACTGGGAGCAGGCCATGGAAGCCTCCGGTTATCCGGTATTCCCCTACGTGACTTTCCGCAGATGGCATGATCCGCAAAGCGGACTGGTCAGCAGGCCCTCGCCCCCGGCGCTTTCAACCGGTTATACCCCCAAGCGAAACCGCCCGGGCTTGCTGCTGGAAACGCATATGCTGAAACCATACCATATGCGGGTAGAGTCGACCTACCTGACCATCCTCAGCA
>SLSG01000211.1 GCA_007130545.1 Bacteroidales bacterium
GACCACTCGTTTCCGGCATGGTAAAGTCCCTTTCAATAAAAACCGAGACCGAGATATTCAACCTGTGGCGTGCAAAATCAAATAAACCGATGGCGTCAGACTTAACGGTAAACGTATGGCAAAACCCTTCCTGGTCCAACGTCAGCACCTGCCCCTGCTCGCTAAAGGAGTTCTGGTCCAATACCACATGGTCATCGGGTCCCGGCACCATGTCTGCAGGAGCCCCACCGCTTGTAAGGGACCATTTTGATGGGTCGCTCCAATTCCCGTTGCGCCCGATCCAGTAAAGATTTGTCCTGGCCGGCACATCCCCGCTTTGCAGGAAAAGTGAAAAATCCTGGCGCCCGGTGTCCAGACTCCCCTTGTGTGAAATCATGATGCGATAGTTGCCTTCCGGAGGGTTGGCTATCCGGATCTTCTCCACATTGTCCCGGAAGTTGTCTCCCGTGGTGGCATTGGCAACCGGCTGGGCGGGGTCCAGCACCCAGGGGAAATATACCTTTCCGTCTTCAGCCACTATGCGCATATCCAGGTCATTCACCAGCATCAGGTCAGTGGGGTTCAGCTGGGGAGATACAGGCGTACCCGGTACGTCTGTCCACGACAGCGTGGCCATGATGGGACCTCCCCCATCATAGGCGAATTCATATACCAATTGTTCCCCGTCCAGGATTGTGCTTTCAATAAATTTCAGGCGCTCACTCTCCAGATGGGTGAGAAAGCCGGCCATTTTTCCCACATCCAGCAAGCCCCATCCAAAAGAGTAATCGGGCGCGGGTCCGTTTCCTGCCGGGTTGGCCGTATGGATGGCCAGTCCCTTGAGAGAGGCTGCCCGCAGGTATTCCCCTCCGGAAAGTTCATGATACAGATGCTGAATAAGCATCAGGGATCCGGCAACCACCGGGGTAGCCATGGAGGTTCCGCTTGTGCTGCGGTAGCTGTCGTTAAGGTTGGTTGAAAAAACAGCCCGGCCCTTGGCGACCAGGTCCGGTTTGATCCGCCCGTCATCGGTAGGTCCCCAGCTGCTGAACTCGGTCATCACCACATCGCTGGTCCGCGTATACCCCCCTGGAATGCCGTTCACGGCACCAACCGTTATCACATTTTTCGCTGTTCCCTCAGGTCCGATCGTATCGTAGGGGCCATCCGGAGGCCGGCTGCCATCCCCGGCATCATTGCGGTCATTGCCGGCTGCCCATACACTTAAAAAATAGGGTGCCGTATAGGCTACCTGGTCGATGGACCTGCTTACATTGGAATAAAACCCGAACCTGTAGTCCTCATCCGCGCTGGCCGCTCCCATCCAGCGCCAGGAGCCGTCCCTGAACTCCCATCCAAGCGGGGTCCCGTAAGAGTGGTTCGAAATCAGCATGCCGGCAGCGGCCTCACCAGCCATCTCACTGATGTCGCTGTTCCAGTCATAGACGCGCAGGCGCCCTTCATAAGCCATTCCCCTGGCATTCTCGTTGATGCCGGTAGCAATCATCGTGCCGGCGACATGCGTGGCATGGGCATCGATCTGGGTGGCAGGATTGCGGTTCACATAACGGCCCTGGAATTCCAGGTGGTCAAACAGACTGCCGGCATCCCACATACCGGCGGTCAGGCCCTTGCCGGTGAGGAAAAGGCGTCGGCTCCCCCCCGGATGCAACTGGTTGGCCCCGGAAGTAATGGCTGCGCCCGCATTCATTGTGCGGTAATAAAATGGAAGTCCGTCCTCAATGCGCTGCAGTTCGTAGCGCACCCCCTCCGCTGTGGTGAAACGGATCTCCAGTCCCATTTGCCCGGCTTTTTCCCTGGCCAGTGCATTCGCTTCCAGAAAGTCCATTGCCAGGGAGTCGGAAAGGCTCATCAGCCTGGCACGCTGGTCCGGGCCAAAACCCCGGAGATCCTGCGCCGCGGCGGTCAGCATGAAGGCAGAAAAAAACAGGCATGCCACCAGATAATGCAGGCTTATCCGACGATAATAATGAAAGAGTTCCCTGGCTCGAATCACAATATTGCTTTTTGAATAATCCGGGTAAAAGTACAAAAATGATGCTAATCTATTAACAAGGAATGGCAGCGAAGGTTCGTATGCCAGTCTTGCGGTCGCCAAAAAAGGTTTTGGCGGACTGTTCCCGGATGCTTCCCTGTCAACTTGCAGGGATTAATCTGCTGTTCTTTCGTTTTTTTTTCCTTACTTTGGGGGATTTTTCGCTTATAAAAAACAGAGCACTATGTCTATCAAACAAAAGACGCTTGACCTGAAAAGGAGAATGCAGGGTGCCCTGCAGGGGGGCGGGGCCAAGGCCATAGAGAAGCAGGTCGCCATGGGGAAGATGACGGCCAGGGAACGCATCATCTCGCTGCTTGACCCCAATTCCTTTCATGAATATGACCTGTTCGTGGAGCATGCCGCGAAGGATTTTGACATGGACAAGAAGCACCTTCCGGGTGACGGCGTCATCACGGGTACCGGGACCATCAACGGCCACCCGGTTTGCATATATGCGCAGGACTTCACCGTGGCGGGGGGATCCCTCGGACTGATGCACGCGCGCAAGATCGGCAAAATCATGGACCACGCCATGAGCCTGAAGATTCCCATTATCGGAATCAACGACTCGGGTGGGGCGCGTATCCAGGAAGGAGTGAACTCTCTGGCCGGTTACGGGGAGATATTCTACCGCAACACACAGGCCTCCGGAGTGATTCCGCAAATTTCCGTGATCCTTGGTCCCTGTGCGGGTGGCGCAGTATATTCTCCTGCGCTGACCGACTTTGTCTTTGTGGTAGACAAGATTTCCAAGATGTTTATCACGGGTCCGGAGGTCATCAAGTCGGTATTGGGAGAAGAGATCAGCATGGAGGAGCTGGGCGGTGCGCGGGTCCACAGCGAGATCACCGGAAACGCCCATTTCTTTGCGGAAAGCGAAGCCGAATGCTTCCAGATGATCAAAAAGCTGGTTACCTACATCCCCTGGAACAACCAGAAAAAAGCCAGCCCCTTTCCGAAAAAGACCCCCAAGCTCAGGCAATACCGGATCGACAACATCATCCCGACCGATCC
>SLSG01000169.1 GCA_007130545.1 Bacteroidales bacterium
AAGATTAATAATATACTAAGTCTTTTCATTTTCATTCAGTTTAAAAGTTCATACTAACACCAAAGGCAATGGTACGCAACGGGGTGTAGTTGTGTCCCTGCAACCCGCCAAAACTCTGCATCGGGTCCATCCCCTGCAAAGAAGTAAAGGTGTAAAGGTTGGTCCCGGTTACAAACAGACGGGCACTTGACACCCCAACGTTCTGTAACATTTCCGACGGGAAGGTGTAACCCAGGGAAACGCTGCGGATGCTCAGGTAATCGCGGTCAAACAGGAACCGGTCAGAAGTACCGTTCTGGTTCTGGTCACCTATAAGTATGGGATTGTCTGTATTGGTATTCTCAGGCGTCCAGCTTGTCAGGATGTCCCGGTGCCAGTGGGTGCCGTATGTACCATTGTGCATCAGGCCCTGGTACACGCCGTCGAGTACCTGTCCGCCGACACCATAGGTAAGCATGAACGAAAAGTCGAAATTCCAGAAACGCATGTTGCTGGAGAAGCTGCCTTCAAAATCAGGAATGGAAGTGCCGACATAGTAGCGGTCCGCCTCACCATAAACGGTAGTGGTTTCACGCCCGGTTATAATCGGGTTGCCATCGTCATCATAGCCTTCAATGATGTCCTTGTACCACATGGCACGGCCATTCTCATTCAGGCCGGCAAACTCGCGGATCCAGAAATCATAGATCGAGCGGCCGACTTCCCAGCGCTTACCACCTCCCACGATCATTTCATCCTGGGGCAACTCAGTGATCTCGTTCTTAAAGTGGGAGAACATCATGTCGACGTCCCATGCAAAGTTCTGGCTTCTGACCAGGTTGGCGTTGAGTTCGATGTCCACACCGGTGTTTCTGAGTGCACCGATGTTCGCATCGATGGAGGAGAAACCGGTTGAGGGCGGAATCGGCCGCTGGAACAAGAGTCCGTCGCTTTCCTTGATGTAGTATTCAATGTTCATGGAGAGCCTGTCAAATACACGGAAATCCACACCCAGGTTGATGGTGTTGTTCCTTTCCCATGTCAGGTCCGGAGTGGGCAGGCGGGAAGCCAGCAGTCCGGGGAAAGACAGGTTGTTCCAACCAGTGGCATACAGTCCGAGGTATGCATAATAGCTCGGCAGCGACTCGTTACCAAGCGCACCGTAGCTGGCACGGAGGCTCAGGTTGTCAAGCCATACCAGGTCCTGCATGAAGGCTTCCTGTGAAACCCTCCAAGATGCACCGACCGACCAGAAGTCACCCCAACGATGGTCCTTGTGGAAACGGGAAGACCCGTCACGCCTGTAACTTGCAGACAGGTAATATCTGTTGGCGTATTCGTAGTTGACCCTGGAAAGATAACTTTCCAGGCGATGGTTGTGCTCATACGAATTGGAACCTTCGGCAGTCGCAGCAGCAGCCAGCTCGGCCAGGCCGGGGAACGGGAAGCCCGTACGCACGGCATTGACGAAGTTGAACTGGTACTGGGTGCTCTCATGCCCCACGATGGCATCGAAGTTGTGCAAACCGAAGGAACGGTTCCATGTCAACAACTGGTTGGCTGCAAAGTTCATGGTCCGCTGCGTCTCCCTGGTCGACCTGCCGGCAAACGCCTGGGCATCGCCAAAGGCCGAGTTCTGGTGGGTCAGTCCGCTGAAGCCGTAATAGTCATTGCTGGCATTGATCAGGAACTTAAAGTCATTGAGGAATGAGAACTCCACGAATCCGCGGCTGGTCAAAGCGTCACGGTTATACAAGCGGGTATCCAGCGTGATGGTACCCAGTGGGTTGCTGTTGGAGATATAGGCCCTGGCACGGCCGAAAGTGGCGCCATAATCCGGGATCTTGTTCCCGTCGGGGTCGAGGACCGGGGTCCCATCGGGTTGATAGATATATACCGGATAGATCGGGGCAACCATACGGGAGAACATAAAGGAGTTCACGTAAGCCGTACCGGAAGCCTGGGGAAAGTTCTGGGAGGATGCCGAGGCACCTAGGTTGATACCCACCTTCACCCAGTCTCTCATCTGGCTTTCCGCATTGGCGCGGATGGAGAAGCGGTCAAAGTTCGAGGCCCTGACAATCCCTTCATCCTTCAGGTAGTTCCCGGAAATAAAGTAGGTGGACCGGTCGGTACCGCCGCTTGCGCTCAATACATAGTCCTGGCGCAGCCCGGTGCGGTGCATTTCATCATACCAGTTGTCAGTCCACAGCAATTGGGCGCTGGGGTTCAGTTGCCCTGTTTCCGCAAGCACCACCTGATTGCCGGGCACATTGTAAGCATTGTAATTCCCAAGGAATGGGATCAGGTTGGTGGAAGCACGCTGCCTCCAGAATGCCTCGTCCTGGTTGGCGTGGGTGACATACCTGGATTCCATATAGATCCGCTGCCACATTGCTTCATAGTATTCCGGCACGCTGACACGATCATATTCCGGAATGCCCCTTTCGCTGAAACCCAGGTTGGCCCTGAAGTTAAAGGTGGAGACATCGGCGCGGCCCCGCTTGGTGGTGATCACGATCACCCCGTTTGCACCACGCGAACCGTAGAGAGCGGTTGCGGAAGCATCCTTCAAAACAGTGATGCTTTCAATGTCGGATACCGGAATGGTGTTGATGTTCCCGGAATAGGGGAAACCGTCGACCACATAGAGGGGGGCTGTCGAAGCGTTCACCGAGCCTACCCCGCGGATGCGGATGTCGGCGGTCGCACCCGGCTGTCCGAGACCGGAAGTGGCCTGGATACCCGAGGACATCCCCTCCAGGGCCTTGGTGATATCGCTCACCTGAATGGCTTCCAGTTTTTCAGAGCTCACGGAAGAAACGGAGCCGGTAAAGCTGGAACGGCGGGCGGTACCATAGGCCACAACCAGAACCTCTTCCAGCTGTGTAGCATCCAGGGCCAGGGCCACATTGATGACCGTACGGCCGTCAACCGGGACCTCCTGGCTGTCCATCCCCACAAAGGAGAACACCAGCACTGCCGTCGGAGCTACGGAAATTTCGTAACGCCCGTTGATGTCAGTGACGGTTCCCTGGGTGGTTCCCTGGACCATAATCGTTACACCGGG
>SLSG01000281.1 GCA_007130545.1 Bacteroidales bacterium
CAATCGCTCCAGTTCATCCCGTTGCTTCTGGAGTCCTTCTTTCGTAAAATATTTAACTTCATTCATTTCCGTATTCTTTAATGTCAGGCAAATTCTTGCATGAGGCGGGAAAAAACTTCCCCCCGGGGTAAAAAAAAACTGTTGACAGCCCGTAAAAACCAAACTGGCAACAACTAAAAAGAAATATTTAGAATCCTAAACTGATTGGTAAAAAACACCTGATCATGGAACGTTCCCATAACCAGGCCATTGCTTCTCTGGTAACCTACTAAGGCAAAAATAAGGAATTAAACAATATAAACAACAAAAATATCAAGTGTATTTCTTGTTCAGGATCTCCGAGAAGATTACCGCTGTCCTCAGGTCGAAGTCCGGCACCCCCTCTCCGCGGTCGGTCTCGTACTTTTCCTCTGCAATCGCCTGCTCCCGTGCATCCTGTGCCGCATGTATGCGGATCAGATCCTCTATGGTCTCCACTTTCCCTTCCGCGCTGAATTCAAAATCATCTTCCACTCCATCGCTGCCCTTAAATTCCTCATATCCCTGGATCAGGGTTTTCTCCTGCCGGCCTTCCTTTTTCTCGTTATAGCTCTGCTGGGCCTGCGACTCCCAGGACTGGTAGGCCGGCTGGCGTACGGACCTCTCAGGCTCCGTTACTTCGGGCACACGCTCATAGTCCACCTCCTGACGGGCATCTTCCTCCACCGGGGGTTTTTTCTTTTTTCCGCCCCCGAGGAATTCCTCCAGCAACTCGTCCATGTCCACTTCGCTGGGCGGGGCCGAAGATGGATCCTGCTGTGCATCGGGCTTGGGCATGCCGGCCTTTTCCCTGGCCTTCTTCTGCCTTTGGAAATAACTGACCACTAGCCAGATAACAAGCAGGATAATATAAAAAAATTCTTCCATGGTTATAAATTCTATTGTGTCAACCCGGGATTGTTCCTTCAATTACGCACTGGCCCTCCGGTGTGCATAACAAATATACCAAATTCCTTTGATATGCCGGTTGGCTGGTTGGTTTTTCTATCCGGCAGACCAGCTGGCTGCCAGCAGTGGCCAGCAGACTTAGTTGGTTACCTGCAGATAGGGGGGATTATAATAGGTCTGGTAACGTTTCAACGGATGGGTGGCGGGTCCGCTGATCACAGAACCATCCAGCAGCAGGAACCGGGAACCGCAAAGCGTGTCGACAGCGATGGGGGGATCAAAGACCCGGATCAGGGCATGCTCCTCGAATGGGTGGTAGGGGCAGGCCCTGTCAAATGCCATGAATTCATCCTCAGAGGCACGGTAAATGATGATGCCGCGGTACCCGCCGGTATAATAGGCAAAGCCATTGATGGTGTTTAACTCGATATGCATTGTGGATTGCACATTGATCGTAAAATCCACATAGCGGAATGGGACCGGATGCTCATTCTCCTTGTCACAGGAGAACGGGACCAGAACAAACAACAACAGGACAATCCGGGCAATCCGTCGGTTCATGCGATTCAGATTCGTTTCAGGTGATTAATATCGGTAGTATTCCGGTTTGAACGGACCTTCGGGTTTCACCCCGATGTAGTCGGCCTGCTCCGGGCTAAGCTTCGTCAGCTTCACACCGATCTTTTCCAGGTGCAGCCTGGCCACTTCCTCATCAAGGTGCTTGGGAAGGGTGTAGACACCGACCTTGTAATCGTTTTTCCAAAGGTCTAACTGCGCCAGCACCTGGTTGGTGAAGCTGTTGCTCATGACAAAACTCGGGTGGCCGGTGGCACAGCCCAGGTTCACCAGGCGCCCCTCTGCCAGCATAAAGATCTCGTTGCCGCCGGGAAAAACGTATTTGTCGACCTGGGGTTTGATCTCAACCTTCTTCACGCCTTCCATCTGGTCGAGCTGGTCAACCTGGATCTCGTTGTCGAAGTGGCCGATGTTGCAAACAATGGCCTGGTCTTTCATTCTTTCCATATGGGCCGTGGTGATTACATCCTTGTTGCCGGTGGCCGTTACAAAGATGTTGCCCTCGTCCAGGCTTTCCTCCAGTGTTTTTACCTCAAAGCCTTCCATGGCGGCCTGCAGCGCGCAGATGGGGTCGATCTCGGTAACGATCACACGGGCGCCATAACCGCGCATGGACCTGGCACAGCCCTTGCCCACATCCCCGTATCCGCAGACCACCACGACCTTGCCTGCGATCATCACATCTGTGGCCCGCTTGATGCCATCGGCAAGGGATTCCCGGCAGCCATACAGGTTGTCGAACTTGGATTTGGTGACCGAGTCGTTCACGTTGATGGCCGGCACCAGGAGTTCCCCGGCCTCCATCATCTGGTAGAGCCGGTGCACCCCGGTGGTGGTTTCCTCCGAGATTCCCTTCAACTCACCTGCCATCCGGTGCCACTTGCCATGGTCCTCCACCAGGATCTCCCTGATCAGCTTCAGCACAATGGCTTCTTCCCTGTTCGAGGCCTGCTTATCCACCACACTGGGATTGTCTTCTGCCAGGTAGCCCTGATGGATCAGAAGCGTGGCGTCCCCTCCGTCGTCCACGATCAGATGGGGGCCTTTCCCGCCGGGGAAAGACAGTGCCTGGTTGGTGCACCACCAGTATTCCTCAAGGGTCTCCCCCTTCCAGGCAAAAACCGGGATGCCAGCCTTGGCAATGGCTGCAGCGGCATGGTCCTGTGTTGAGAAAATATTGCAGCTCGCCCAGCGGACATCGGCGCCAAGGGCGGTAAGGGTTTCTATCAGCACCGCGGTCTGAACCGTCATGTGCAGGGATCCGGAAATGCGGGCACCTGACAATGGTTTCTCTTTCCCGTACTTTGCCCGAAGGGCCATCAGTCCGGGCATTTCCTTTTCTGCAATCTCGATCTCCCTGCGGCCAAAATCTGCAAGGCTTATGTCTTTTACCTTATATGGCATTTGCTTTTCGGTCGTTATGTTTTCCATTCCCTATTGTACTTTATTCTTTATATTTGTGCAAAGATAACACATTCTGAGTGTTAAAAAACCCAAGGAATGAGCCTTTTCCTCAAGAGAGCCACCAGGGATGCAGCCA
>SLSG01000232.1 GCA_007130545.1 Bacteroidales bacterium
ACGGAGATTCTGCCGGACCTGCAGCCCCTGCCGGACCTGTAATCATACAGGCCCGGCCCGTTGCTCCTTTCCCTGCGAAAGGAATCGGCGAGGTGCTCTCGCAGCTGGAAGGCGCGACCAGCCTGCTGGTCTACGACAAGGCCAACGAGCTGGAGGTGCTGAAAAACCTTTGCAGGCAGGACCGGGGGTTGCTGCAGAGGGTGGACGGACTATCCGACAAAATGCATGACCTGCAGGACCTTTTCAGGCCATGGCTGGCCACACCCTGGGGCCGGTCCCTGCACGACAGTCCGGAAGATGCCCTGAGGTATCTGGGTGCGGACCCGGAATCATCGCCCGGAGGTATTGCCGGCCGGTTGCAGGCGGCAATATTATACGGGGAATTGTCGGATGGGCAGGCAACATCCGACGAAAAGGAAAAAGGGAAGGCGCTTTCCAGCTTTCACGAAGATTGCCTGAAAAACCTCTGCAAGCTATACCGGGTGCTGGAGTCGGACCTGTTGATAAAATAATTGTCGGTTTTTATTGTAAGCCGACCGATCATTGACTATTTTTGACCCATGGAACAAAAAGATCAGAAAGCACGGATTGCCGCACGCAAGGCGGGAAAGACAGGCCACGGCATGGACTATTCCGACCACGGCCGGGTGCCTCCGCAGGCCGCCGATCTGGAGGAGGCCGTGCTGGGCGCCATGATGCTTGAACAGAATGCGCTGACCAACGTCATCGACATTCTCAAGCCGGAGGTCTTTTACCGGGAAGCCCACCAAAAGATCTTTGCGGCCATCCATGACCTTTTTGCCAACTCCCAGCCGGTCGACATCCTCACGGTGACCCAGGAACTGAAAAAAAGGGGGGAACTGGATCTGGTGGGTGGGGCCTATACCATTTCCATGCTGACCAACCGCGTGGCCTCCGCGGCCAATGTGGAGTTCCATGCACGGATCGTGCTGCAGAAATACCTGCAGCGGGAACTGATCCGCATCAGCTCGGAGATCATCAAGGATTCCTATGAGGACACCACCGACGTGTTTGACATCCTCGACAAGGCCGAGAAGGAATTGTTTGCGGTCAGCGAGACCAACCTCAGGAGAAATTATGAGGACATGTATTCCCTGGTTAAGGAGGCCGTCAAGCAAATCGAAGGGGCTAAAAACCAGGAGGGCCATATCAGTGGCATCCCGAGTGGTTTTTCAGGAATTGACCGCATCACCGCCGGCTGGCAGAAGTCCGACCTCGTCGTACTGGCCGCCCGGCCCGGTATGGGTAAGACTGCCTTTATGCTGTCCATGGCACGCAATATGGCGGTGGACTTCAAAAAACCAATTGCCATTTTTTCGCTGGAGATGTCGGGTGTTCAGCTGGTGACCCGTCTGATCTCGAGTGAGACGGAGCTGGAAGCGGACAAGCTCAGGCGGGGGCAGCTGGAGCAGTATGAGTGGGAACAGCTCAACGCCCGTATCAATACCCTGACCGATGCCCCCCTGTACATTGATGACACCCCGGCCCTGTCGATATTTGAACTGCGGGCCAAATGCCGGCGCCTGAAGGCCCAGCATGACGTGCAGCTGGTCGTTGTGGATTACCTCCAGCTGATGTCGGCCGGGAATGACAACCGCGGCAACCGCGAGCAGGAGATCAGCAATATTTCCCGGTCCATGAAAAGCCTTGCCAAGGAGCTGAACATCCCCATCATTGCGATTTCCCAGCTTAGCCGTGCGGTGGAGACCAGGGGGGGCTCAAAGCGGCCGATCCTTTCTGACCTCCGGGAGTCCGGCGCCATCGAACAGGATGCAGACATGGTACTGTTCATCTACCGGCCGGAATACTACCAGATTACGGAGGACGAGAAGGGGCACAGTACCGAGGGACTGGCACAGGTCATCATCGCCAAGCACCGAAACGGCAGCCTTGGGGAGGTACCCCTGCGATTCATCAAACGCTTCGCCAAGTTCACCGATTACGACGGAGGGGGCTATGACCTTCCGTCAGACCTGGGTCCGTCAGACAGTTTTGATCAGGGCGCGAAAACGCTTACCCTGCCCTCGAAGATGAACGACATGGACGACGACGAAGTGCCTTTCTAGCTTAGGTATCCCGGTCGCCCCCGGCTTGCCTGCCCGCAGGAAGCGGCAAAACAATCCCTCCGGTTTTGCGTTGATAGTAAAGGCGCACGGTTTTTCCGCGCCTGCCTTGTTGTGGGATCAAAATCTTTTCGTGATGTACAAACTACCAATCATATTTTTCCTGCTGGTTTTCCAATTGCCCGTGTTCGCGGCACAAATCCTGGTGCCGATGGACAATACCCAGCGCAACCACCTGAAGGCCTATGGGATTGCCTACCACGTACTTACCTACGACGTGGAAGTGAGCTGGTTGCTGAATTACCGTGGCGGCAGCTTTATGTTTGACCACCACCGGGAGTTCGAGGAGGAATTGCTGGTGCGCGGGGTTTCCTACCAGGTCATCGCCGATGTACAAGCCGCGGCCATCCTTCGCGAGATTGCCGAACCCGATGTGAACATGGATGAGATTCGCCTGCACAAGGTGCCACGCATCGCCGTGTATTCCCCGCCCAACAGCCTTCCCTGGGATGATGCCGTGACCCTGGCCCTGACTTATTCAGAGATACCCTACGATGTGGTATACGACGAAGAGGTGTTGTCGGGGGTGCTGCCCCTTTACGACTGGCTGCACCTGCACCATGAGGACTTTACCGGGCAGTTTGGGAAGTTCTGGTTTGCCTACCGCAACCACGACTGGTACCAGGAGGATGTCAGGCTGGCCCAGGAAACGGCCCGGCGCCTCGGATACAGCAAGGTTTCCCACCTGAAGCTCGCGGTGGCCAAAAAGATCAGGGATTTTGTGGCGGGCGGCGGGTATATGTTTGCGATGTGTTCTGCCCCGGAGAGCATCGACGTCGCCCTGGCAGCAGAGGGGGTGGATATCCTGCATGAGGTGTACGACGGGGACCCGGTGGAACCCGGAGCCCAGGAAAAGCTTGACTTCAGCCGCACATTTGCATTTCAGAACTTTACCGTG
>SLSG01000048.1 GCA_007130545.1 Bacteroidales bacterium
AAACTGCCCGGTCTTCTCATAACAAAAGGCGATCTTTTCAAACAACTCCAGGTTGGAATGGTCCTCTTCCAGAATGACAAGGAAAATCTTCAGTGCATCCGGATAAAACTTCTTGTCAAAATAAAACTCTGCGATGTTTCTGATGGTTTTCTCATCCGAAACCAGGTGCTTGACAAACGAGGTCTCGTAGAGGTCCAGGTCCAGTCCGAACATATCCTCGAACTCCTTCCGCCAGGGGTGCAATTTAAAAAAGCGGTACAGGTCCTGGAAATACTGGGTGTAAATGCTCTTGGTCCTGGCAAAGGCATTGACCAGGCTTTCGTCCTTTTCCAGCTCACTGATGTTCTTCATCTCTGCATTGAGCATGTTCATCATCATGGCTTTTTGCTGGTCAGGCACCTGTTCCAGGTTCAGGCAAAAGGAGTATTTGTCTGAGTTGCACATGAAGTAGGTCGACTCCAGCTTTTCAACCAGGGGGGTCAGGTCCAGTTCCTGTTCAGGCTTACTGACAATGGAGGCCAGGGTCTCGTTCTCGGTATAAAAAGGCACAAACCAATTGCTGATCTCCCGGAAAAACGGAAAGCCTTTCAGTTGCGAAAAAGCACTAATGAATACATCCATGCCCTCCATTTGCAT
Organism: Bacteroidales bacterium; assembly: GCA_007130545.1. Lineage (GTDB taxonomy): Bacteria > Bacteroidota > Bacteroidia > Bacteroidales > UBA7960 > SLSG01. Next base: position 637 of record SLSG01000048.1, read on the forward strand.
TTCTGTGAATTCCTGAAGCTTATTCAGCAGGTCGGGCGCATCCTCAAAAACAGTTTCCCAGTCCGGGTTCCTCTCCTCCCCCTGCTCCTCCCCGAAAATATTATCAAGGTCCAGTTTCTCCTCAATCCGCGGGCGCATCTTCATCATCTCAGGCAGGATCTCCTCTTCCCACTTCTTCCTCACCTTGTCGGTTTCCTTGGATTTGGTAAACTGCACAAGGATGGCCTCAATGTTTTGCTCGATGTCCGGAAATTCCCTTAACGCAAGCGTTTTCTCTTCCAGCGCGGGATAAAGGTAATAGCGGTCGTTGTATTTCAGAAAGGCCAAAAAGATCCCTACCATGGCACGTTCCCAGACCAACTCCTGTCGTTTCTCCACAAAGCCAAACAGGATCAGGAACTTGTTCAGGTCAAAATAACGAAGCAGGCTTAATGTCAGTGCGCTGACAACCAAGGCCTTGTCATGCCATGGCAGTTTCTCTGATGTACAGACCGCCTGCAGCAACTCCTGTTCACCATCTGAGTACTTATCCGACAACCATATGATATTAAATACCCGAATCAGACCTTCCTCCCGTTGGGGATGCTCCCCCACCCTTGTGTCTTTCAGCAGGTTCGCGAGTTCTGTGTCAAACGTCAGGCTTTCCAGTATCTTCATCGCATCCCCGCGCTCCATCCGGTTGTCTCTCAACAGGTGGTTCTTGATGCGGTAAGTATTCAGTCCGGCGTCCCTGGTCATCAGGAATTCCTTCATCTCGTCGGCCATTTCCAGCAGGCTGCGGATAAGGTAGTGGTACACCTTCTCCCGTTCAGGGTCCTTCGTGGCCGTGAATGAATGCCTCAGAATGTTATGGTAGGTATCCAGCAGCTCGTCGAGCTGTTCGTTGAGGAATACCCTGTGAGACTCATTTACCATGTCCCTCAACTGCCTTATGGCATCGGCCACTTTTCTCTGGTGCAACAGGCCGCAAATTCTGCGGTGGTCATTCACAATTTCCTGGTAGGTCATGGATGTCTTTGTTTATACAATCAATCTTTCGGCACTTCCGGGGCAGGCCAGACGGAATCGGACCAGGGCCAGTCCAGCGCCGTCATAAGCGGCTGAAAGCGCCCATGTTTTGTTGATCCGCTGTTTCCAGGCGCCCGTGATCCTGGAGGACTCATGAATATGCCCGTGAAGGGTAAGCAAGGGTTGCTGCGTTTCGATAAATTCCCTGATGGCGATGCTTCCCACATGCACATCGGCCGGGACATGGTCGATCATCACCCCATCCAGTCCGGCTCTGTCCAGGTCCGTTTTGTAAGGCGGAGAGTGAAAAAGGAATACCGATCGCGACAGTTGGTTTTCCCCTGCCATTCGGGCAAGGTCCTTTTTGATGGTTTCAAATTCCACATCCCCGTCGGGGACTACTGTCCGGAACCCATCCGTCGGATGTATACAGCCCGGGTCGGCATAGCGCGACACATCATAGCGCTCCCAGTCCTTCAGCAAAAAGGGGGTGGGCGGCACATAGGAATATCCGTAAATGGTCACGCCATCCATTTCAAAAGAGGCATCGTGGATGTACCGCCAGAGCCCTTCCGACTGGTGCTCCAGAAAAAATGGTTCTGCAGACCGGGGGTCGTCGTTTCCCAGGATCAGGAAAACTTCCGGGTAGGCATCACCCAGCCTGGTTTTCAGCTTTCTGAACCCGGGCAGCAGGAAATCCCTCAGAAACCCGGGGTCCTTTCCGGGCACACCCGGCTGCTGCAACACACTGGCCGGGAGCAGGTCTCCCCCCAGGAAAAGGGCGCGGGGCTTTTTGTTCCCCACCTGGGTGAAGAGTTTTTCATACTTGCTTTCCTTCCCATGAAGGTCAGACACAAAAAAACAAAAGTCATTCATGCGCACCCGCCTTTCTCAATAGTCTGGCACTGTTGTGAACCGATCCGATCATGGCTGCAAAACTGTCCTTTTTTTCAATGTCCCCGTCGGTAATGATGTGCAGGTCCACCAGGCTACCCGGCGTGTGTTGCCCGGTCTTTTCCTTGTTCAGCAAGGCAAGGCAGTGGCCCCATCCATCAAAATATGCCTGCAGGGCCTGGTGCTTCAATGGGTCGTCCGTGCAATGGACCAGCAGGTCAATGTCGGAGCAGGGGCCGGCTTCGCCGGTTTTGGTGCTGCCGATCAGGTAAATGGCTTTGATCCCGAACATTTTCATGTCCAGGGCACCAGCCATGGATTCGGCCATTTCATTGCGCCATTGCCAGTGATCTTTCCCCGCTGCCTGCTTCCGTCCAGGCCTGTACTCCCCATGCTTTTTCCCGATATTGCCTGAATCCACCATGCAGCATTTTTTATCAAATTTAATAAAAAGAAACCGGACCCGCATATTGATGCAGGTCCGG
>SLSG01000307.1 GCA_007130545.1 Bacteroidales bacterium
ACGGAAGAAGACATTGAGGCCTTTGTAAAGGCGATAAGGGAGGCACTGGAAGATTAACAGAGTGTTTTCAATGCCCGGACAAAACGTGGTCTGTTCCTAAAGTCATTCTTTAATATAATGTTTCCAAAACACTTTTTTTCAAGGAGTTGAACCACCTTGTCTCCCATCGCTTCATTGATCTCATAGAAAAGCAGACCTCCCGGCCTGAGCCATGCCATCGCCCTTTCGGTAATGGCTCTGTAAAAGATTAGCGGGTCCTGGTCGGGAACGAACAATGCTTCATGTGGCTCATGGTCCAGCACATTGGGGGCCATTTCTGCTTTCTCCATTTCCCTGACGTATGGTGGATTGCTGATCAGGCAATCCAGTTGTAGTCCGGGCGGACCCGCCTGGGCGTGGTCCAGCAGGTCCAGCAGGAAGAATGAAACCTCCGTCTGGTTTTTTTTGGCGTTATTTTTCGCAACATACAAGGCTGCGGGGCTGATATCGCAAGCCAGGATACTGGCAGAGGGAAAACGTTTTGCAAGGGATACCGCAATGCAGCCGCTGCCTGTCCCGGCATCCAGAATGGCAAGGCCTTCCCCGGTATTGTTTTTCCGGCCTGAAAGGCAGCTGGTGGCCCAGAGCACCAGCTCCTCTGTTTCCGGGCGGGGGACCAGCACCCCTTTTTCTACCCCGATTTCGGCATCCAAAAAACTGCAAACTCCGGTAACATATTGCACGGGAATGCCCTCCAGCAATGCAGACAATGCCCATTGGACCTTGTAGAGCATGGGCCCGGAAAAGGCTTCACCAGCCTTTAGCACCCTTTTATCCGGCGGCAGGCCAAACAGCCTTTTGAACACTTCGGCTGCGATCGCATGGGCCTCGCGCTCCGGATAATACCCTGCAAGCTCCCTGTTAAACCAGTTCCAGACGTCATCGGTACGGTTCATCACAGTGGCGATCATTCAAAATCCGGATACAGCAGGTAATTGCTTCTTAGCTTGCGGAAAGACCGTAGTTCCTCCTGCCAGCTTGCACGGATCTGCTCTTCTGAAAGCCCGGCCAGAATCTGGTGCCTAAGCAGAGAGGTTCCCGAGAGGTTCTCAAAATAGGAGTTGAAAAAGTTTGGCTTGTCCGGAAAATTCCTGAATGCTTCCAAAAGATAGGAAAGGTTGATCCGATCCTTTTCCATCAGGATCTCTCCGGGAATGGTGCTCAGGTCCCACCCCTGGCAGACATTGCCAAGTTGGGGCGGGTTTGGTGCGGCAGGGAGGCCTTCCGGGATAAAACGGTATGGAAACACCTGCTTGTCCAGCTCCGGATGACCGAATATTTGAAAAGGTTTTGGGGTTCCCCGTCCCAGGCTTACATCCGTTCCCTCAAAAAAGCACAGGGAGGGGTAAAGGTAGACCGAGGTCATATTGGGCAGGTTTGGTGAAGGCGGTACCGGTAGCTCGTAGCGGGTATTGTGGGTATAGTTTGCCACGGGGATGACCGTCAGGTCACATACCAGTCTTGGCCCCAGCCATCCCTCCCCATTGGCCATCATTGCATACTCCCCCACGGTCATGCCATGCACGACCGGAACCGGATGCAAGCCCACAAACGAAGCATGTTCTGCCTGCAGCATCGGTCCGTCTACATAATGCCCCAACGGATTGGGCCTGTCCAGAATGATCACGGGTATGTTCTCCCTTGCGGCAGCCTGCATGATGAAGGTCATTGTGGAGATATAGGTGTAAAAGCGAACCCCCACATCCTGAATGTCAAATACCACCACATCCACATCTGCCAGTTGTTCGGGCGTCGGCCGCCGGTTTCTCCCGTAAAGGCTCACGACCGGGAGTCCGGATCTTTGATCGATCCCGCTCTCCACCAGTTCCCCGGCCGCTGCGGTTCCCCTGAAACCGTGTTCCGGGCTGAACACCTTGACCAGGTTCTTTCCCGCCCCGATCAGTGTATCCACCATATGCACCCCATGGATGACGGAGGTATGGTTGCCGGCGAATGCCACGCGCTTGCCGCTGAGCAGGTGAAAATACCGTTCCGTCTGCTCGGCACCTGTCACGACCGTCGAACCGGCCTCTGAAACAGACGGATCAGGAACAAGCGGATCGGGAGTGGATGGCCGGGACGACAAATTGGCGCAAGCTGCGGTCCCAAGGAACAAAACCACAAGTCCGATTACCCACAAGCCTTGCCTGTTTTCACCCATTACCGGATGAATAGTTCTGTTCATGGTTTTATATATGCTTTTCTGCGTGATAGGATGAGCGCACCAGGGGGGCGCTCTCCACGAACCGAAACCCTTTTCCTTTGGCAATCTCCCCCAGCCGCCGGAACTCATCGGGATGTACATAGCGTTCCACCGGAAGATGTCGTTTGCCGGGTTGCAGGTATTGTCCCATGGTCAGCACCTGGCATCCGGCGCCAAGCAGGTCATCCATTGTTTCCAGCACCTCTTCTTCGGTTTCTCCGAGTCCGAGCATAATGCCTGACTTGGTTCGTATACCCGAATCCCCGGCAAGGCATGCAATGACACCCAGGCTGCGGTCATAATCTGCGACCGACCGCACTTGCCGGGTCAGTCGCCTGACGGTTTCCAGGTTGTGGCTGATTACTTCCGGTTTCTGATCCATGAGCTTTTGAATGTGGGATGGGATCCCCATAAAATCGGGAATCAGGGCTTCCACTGTGGTGGAAGGAGAAAGCTTCCGTACTTCGTGGAGGGTTTCCGCCCAGATCCCTGCCCCGCCATCTTCTAAGTCGTCCCTGTCCACACTGGTAATCACGCAATGTTTTACGCGCATTTCACGGATGGCCCTGGCTACCCTGAGTGGTTCCCCCGGGTCAGGGGGAAGTGGCTTGCCCGAAGTGACATTGCAGAATCGACAATTCCGGGTACAGATATTCCCCAGGATCATGAAAGTAGCCGTGCCGGAAGCCCAGCACTCGGCCTTGTTCGGGCAGGCCCCGCTTTCACAGATGGTATGCAGGCTGCCGGACGCCAGCTTGCCTTTTACATGGC
>SLSG01000320.1 GCA_007130545.1 Bacteroidales bacterium
GCTCGTCATGGTTCCGCAGAAATATCGCCCACTGACAATTGTCCGGGATCTGCGGCGTCTGCTCCAGGATGTCCACGATGGGGAACCGGTCCTCCATCTGCAAGGCCATGTATAGCCTGGGCATCAAAGGGAAGTGGAAAGCCATATGGCACTCGTCCCCGTCCCCGAAATAGTCGGCTGCATCGTTGGGCCACTGGTTGGCCTCGGCCAGCAGTAGCTTGTCCTGGTAATTCCCGTCCACATGTTTCCTCAGCTCTTTCAGGTATTCATGGGTCTCAGGAAGGTTCTCACAATTGGTCCCCTCGGCCTCGAACAAATAAGGGACCGCATCCAGCCTGAAGCCATCCACCCCTAACCCGAACCAGAAGTCCAAGGCCTTCAGAATCTCTTTCTTTACCAAAGGGCTTTCAAAGTTCAGGTCTGGCTGATGGGAATAAAACCGGTGCCAATAATACGCCCCTGCCACATGGTCGTAAGTCCAGTTCGATACTTCAAAATCCTGAAATATGATACGTGCATCCTTGTATTTATCTGTGGTATTGCTCCAAACGTAAAAATCCCTGTAGGCGCTCCCGGGCTTGGCTTTCCTTGCGCGCTGGAACCATTTGTGTTCAGAGGAGGTATGGTTGAGCACCAACTCGGTGATGATGCGCAGTCCACGGTCATGGGCCTCCTTCACAAATCGTCTGAAATCGGCCAGCGTGCCATAATCCGGATGTATCCCGGTAAAATCAGCGATGTCGTATCCCCCGTCCTTCAGTGGAGAAGGGTAGAATGGCAACAGCCACAAGGTGTTCACCCCCAGGTTCTGGATATAATCAAGCTTTTGGATAAGTCCTCTGAAATCCCCGATCCCGTCTCCGTTGCTGTCAAAAAAGGAGCGTACGTGGACCTGGTAGATCACCGCATCCTTGTACCAAAGGGGATCGTTCTGTGCTGGCTGTGTGGTTCTTTGCATAAAGTATTGGTTAAATCGGTTTGATATGTCTTTGGATACAATAAACTAACGCAATAAGCACATCATGGTTCATAATTAATCGTCTGCTAGGCCAGGCCTGACCCGGCCATGGTTTTTTAAAGGGGCCAAACCATCATGATGGCCGGCACCCCGATCAGCACGATAATCACCTCCAGAGGCAGCCCCATCCGCCAATAGTCGGTGAACTTATACCCACCGGGACCCATGACCAGGGTGTTGGACTGGTGGCCGATTGGTGTAAGGAAGGCACAGGAACCTCCAATCGCAACCGCCATCAGGAAAGGGTCCACCGAATGGCCCAGTCCGGCCGCTATGCTGATCGCAATGGGCGCCATCAGCACCACCGTGGCGGCATTGTTGATGATGTCAGATAAAAACATGGTCACCACCAGGATGATTGTAAGCATGGCCCATGCCGGGACCACCTCCCCCAGACCCATGATGGCAGTGGCAATCTGCTCCGCCCCGCCCGTGGTCTCCAAAGCCTGTCCCACGGGGATCATGGCCCCCAGGAGGACAATCACCGGCCAGTCCACACTTTCATAGACATCCTTCACGGGTAAAATACCCGCCAGTACCATGGCCAGTGCGGCCATCGGGAAGGCTGTCTGTACCGGCAGCAAACCTGCAACCACCAGCAATATGGCCGTACCAAAGATTCCCAGCGCAATGGGGATTCTGGTCTCGTACCCCAGTCTTAGTCCCCTGTGGGCCAGCGGCAGGCAGCCTATGGAGACCAGGGTATCCCCCAGCACATGCTCCCTGCCCTGCAGCAACAGCACATCCCCGGTTTGGAAGATTACGTGGTCAAGACGGCGGCGGATCTTCTGCTCTCTTCTGGCGACGGCAAGCAGGTTAATACCATAACGGCTGCGCATGCGCAGGTCTGCCGCCGTACGGCCGATCAGCCTTGAGCCCGGCATGACCACCGCCTCCTCTACCGCTATGTTCTTGGAGCCTTCGGCATCCTTGCGGAATTTCCTGCCCCCCACCAGTTTCAAGCCGGTTTCGGAAATAAAGGTCTTCAGCTCATCCGCATCGGTTTCCAGGATAATGATGTCCTTTGCCAACAACACCTCCTCCGGTTCAGGGGCATGAATCCTTTTTTTTTCGCGGACAATCCCGAGCACCTGCACATCTGCTTCCGACTTATCGGTCAGCTCACCGATGCTTTTCCCCAGGGCTTTGGAATCCTTCGTCACCTCCAATTCTGTAATGTAGTCATCGATGTCGAATTGTTCCTCGGGTGACTGTCCGGCCGTTCTTTTGGGGATCATCCGCCAACCCAGTAAGACAATGAATATCAGTCCGCCTCCAGTCAGCAGCAGTCCGACAGGCGAGAAATCGAACATCCCGAATGGCTCGCCCAACTCCTGTCCGCGGAAGGTCGCGATGATGATATTCGGCGGGGTGCCGATCAGCGTGGTCATTCCGCCAAGCAGGGAAGCGAAGGCAATCGGCATCAGGATGTATGACGGGGGATGTCCGTTTTTTCTTGCCATGTGGATGGCAATGGGCATCATGATGGCAAGTGCGCCCACATTGTTCATAAAGGCGGATGCCACTGCCACCAGCAGGGACAATGCTGCGATCTGCAGCAACAGGTTTTTTCCAACCCGCATCACATACTTCCCCAGCAGGTCGATCAGTCCGGAATGTTCCAATCCCTTCCCAATAATCAGCACCGCCGCCACGGTAATCACCGCAGGATGGCCAAAGCCTTCAAAGGCACCGGCCGGGGAAATGATTCCGGAAATGACCAGGGTAAACAATGCGATCAGCGCCACAAAATCATGGCGGATGCGTCCCCATGCAAAGAGGAATAACACCATCAGCAGGGTCCCAAAAACAAGGATTTGCTCCATTACATTTCATTTTTCTGCTGAAATTCCCGGGTAGTCTCGCAAAAAAAATAAATTTACCAATGTTTTTCCAACATCCCAAGGACTTTCGCCGGACTGTCAAAATTCTTTTTATTATCTTTAAAAAGGGATATACTCCCCATTAAAAAATGACCGAAATGATGA